>CAMHOI010000059.1 GCA_946186725.1 uncultured Clostridia bacterium | reverse complement strand
CTGCGCGGTCGCGGTGCGGCTTTTCCCCCGCGCGGTCCCGACGGCGGCGAGCGCGGACATTGTGGTCGGAAGCCGGGGCGGCCTCATCCCCGCCACGCTGGCCATGCTTCTGACCGCCGTGACGGTGCTGGCCGCGGCCGCCGAGAAAAAAGACACTTCCCTTTCGCTCACAAATGTGATAAAATGAAAAAAACGAGGAAAGGCGGCGAGGCGCGTGAGACCCAGCGTTGAAATCACCAAGCAATGCTCTCTGTGTGAGATCGGGCGGCCGGGACCGGACGGCAAATCGGTGCTTTGCGTCAAAAAAGGGGTCATGGCGCCCGAGGACCGCTGCCGGCATTTCCGCTACGATCCCTTGAAACGGGAGCCCGTCCTCCTGCCCAAGCAGGAGCACGACCCCGACGAATTCAAACTGTAAAGCAACTGAAAGAGCCGCTTTCCGGCAGGAAAGCGGCTCTTCTTATGCCATCGTCAGCCCGGCGTAATCCGGCGCCATGCCCCGCGCCAGCGGGGGCGGAAGGGGCTCCCCCACTCCGATCCAGAACGGGAAGGCGACCTCGACCCTTTCACATCCGAAGGCGGCGGCGAAGGCGGCGGCGCGGCGTGGGTCGGGCGCCAGCCATTCCGGCACGGCAAGCGTCTTCCCCCGGGGGCAGAGCAGGGCGATCCCGTCCCCGACGTCGTACCAGGCGCCGTCGGCGCTTTCGGCGGCGAAGGCGAGGGCGGCCGCGTCCCAGTCGACGGCGTTTTTGCCATGCAGACATGCGGCGCGACGGTCCGCGGCCTGCGGCGCCGACAGGGGCGTGAGGGGCGCCTGCCCCGCGGCGGGCAGGATCAGACGGCGAGCAGGGGCGCAGGGGGCAAAACCGAGGGGGCGATAGAGCGTGTGCAGTGCGGCGTTTGCGGGATAAAGCCAGCATTTCGTCACACCCCGACGCTCCAGTTCCCCGAGCGCATAGCGCATCAGCGCCGTCGCCAGCCCCTTGTGCCGGGCGTCGGCGCGGGTGGAAACAGCGTAAAAATAGGCGGCCTTCTCTCCCGCGAAGGCGCACTCGAGCGCCCAGAGCGCCGAGAGGATCTCCCCCTCACGCTCCACGGCAAAGGGGACGGCCCGACCTCTCATCCGGGTCAGGAAGAGATCGACGTCCTCCTCGCTGTCGCCGAAGGAAGCCGTCCACAGCGCCTTGAGCGCGGCCCGATCGGCGGGGGCCGCGGGACGGCAGACGAATTCAGTCATAGAGCCGGCGCACCCCCTCCAGAGAGGCGATGTACTGCTCGACCAGCTCACGGGGCGCGACGACCTTGACCATCTCGCCGAAGCCGAAGAGCCAGGACAGGAACCGCTCGGACACCTCGACCGAGAAGCGGGCGGAGAAGTGCGCCTCATCCACGGGGCGCATGGCAACCGCGTCCCCGAAACCGTCGATCACGGCGTTGGCGAGCCGGTTGTCAAACTCTGCGACGACCGTGACCGGATCCCCGCCGAACTGGTCGAAAGCCGCACGGTTGCGCTCGCTGGGGTCGTAGCCGGCATACTCCGCCGTTTTCAAGCGGGGCAGGTCGCTGACCTCGGCGGCCTCCATGCGATCGACGCGAAAGGCGGAGATGGCGTCGTATTTCTCATGATAGGCGTGCAGATAGTATTTTTCATCGTCCCACACGACGGCGTAGGGGCTGACCAGATAGGAGTTTCCCTCGTTGCGGTAGACCTTCTCCTTGGCGGCGGTATAATCGAAATAGCGGAAGCTCACCCGCTTGTTGGCGGAGATGGCGCGGTAGACGGCGTCAAGCGTGTAATAGACCCGCTCGTTGTCCGTCTTGGGGATGCCGTGCATGTGAAGCCCGCGACGGATCTCGGCCGCCTCACTGCGGGAGGCCAGCCGGGAGAGCTTCCCGATCAACTCCTCCGACTTCTTGTAGGAGATGAACCGGGAGGACTGCACCGCGTCGACAAGCAGACGAAGCTCCGGCAGCTCAAACTCCCGCGAGGCCACGTAGTAGCCGCGGGGGACGCTGTCGGAGCGCAAAATGTCCACGCCGAATTCCTTCAGCGCGTTGATGTGGCGATAGATCGCCTTTCGCTCGCAGGAGTAGCCCTCCGCCAGGAGGGCCTCCTCAAGCCGGGTGGCGGTCAGGGGGTGCTGTTCGTCCGTCTGCTCGGTCAGAATGCGAAGCAGGGTGAGGAGCACCGGCTTGGTCGACCGGCTGCCCGCCATTACAGGGTACCGAAGATCCGGTCGCCCGCGTCGCCCAGGCCGGGCACGATGTAGCCGTGGTCGTTGAGCCGCTCGTCGATGTTGGCGCAGTAGACGGGCACGTCGGGATGGGCCTCGGTGAGGGCCTTCAGTCCCTCGGGAGCGGCGATGATGCACATGAATTTGATGGAGCGGGGACTGCGCTTCTTGATCTGGGTGATGGCGTCGATGGCGCTGCCGCCCGTGGCGAGCATGGGGTCAAGGACGATGCAGTCACGCTCGGACATATCGTGGGGCAGCTTGCAGTAATACTCGACCGGCTTGAGGGTCTCGGGATCGCGGTAGAGGCCGATATGGCCGATCTTGGCGCCCGGGACCAGGGTAAGCATGCCGTCCACCATACCGAGCCCCGCCCGAAGGATGGGCACGAAGGCCAGCTTGCGGCCGGCGATGACCTTGGTGCGGGCCATGGCAACGGGGGTCTTGACCTCGACCTCCTTGAGGGGAAGATCGCGCGTGGCCTCATAACACATCAAGGTGGCGATCTCGCTGACAAGCTGACGGAAATCCTTGGAGCTGGTGCGCTCGTTGCGCAGGATGGTCAACTTGTGCTGGACGAGAGGATGATCGACCCAGGTGACGTTGTTGCTGACTTGCATAGGTACTCTCCATTCCGCCGTTTCCGGCATTTTTATTGTTGTTCCAGTTTTCGCTTCAGTTCCCGCTCGGCCTGGGGCAGGCGCAGATAAACGGGGGTGAGGGCGGACGCGTCCACGGGCTCGGCGTCGGCGGCCAGAAGAGCGACCGCGCTCGCCCGCTGGCTGCGCAGCGTGAGGGGGGCGGGACGCGCTCCCAGGGGCGCGAGAACGTCCTCGACGGCGGGCACTCCATTGCCCGTCAGCCACAGGGGCAGATCGGGCCGGGCGGCCGTCGCCTCCTGCAGCGCGGCGGCGAGGTCGTCCACGCTGACGGCGCGATCCTCCCAGATCCGGGTCAGCGCGCCCTCCTTCGCCTCAAACAGGGCGGTGTAGACCTGACGGGGCAGATCAGCCCCGAAAGGGAGACGGCGCTCATGGCGGCGGCCCCGGGCGTGGAAACGCCGACGCAGGGCAGGTCCGCACCCAGCGCCAGCCCTTTGACGGCGGCCACGCCGATGCGCAGGCCGGTGAAGGAGCCGGGGCCCACCGTGACGGCGAGGCGATCCATCTCCCCGACCGAGAGGCCGGCGTTTTTCAGCATATCGGTCAGCATGGGGCGGCTGTGGGTCAGGGGAACGCTGACGAAGCTCTCGCACAGGATCTTCCCGTCCTCGACCACGGCACAGGAGGCCGGGCCCTCGGAGCAGTCAAGCGCCAGTATCTTCAAGTTTCATCCCTCCCATGGCGGTCAGGGTGACGATGCGCTCGTTCTCCCCCTTGCCCCGCCGGAGATCGACCGCGATCCGTCGCTCGGGCAGCGCGTTCTCCACGTTCTCGCTCCACTCGACGGCCAACACGGCCTGTAAACGCAGGGCATCGAAAAAGCCGGTGGATTCCAGGTCCTCCCAGCCCCCGACGCGGTACATATCGAAATGATAGAGGGGCAGACGGCCGCCCTCGTACTCGTGGACAATGGCGAAGGTGGGCGAGGAGACCGCGCCGGAAAAGCCAAGACCCCGCGCCAGCCCGCGCACAAAGGCGGTCTTGCCGGCACCCAGATCGCCCGTCAGAGCGATCACACAGGGGCCGACGGTCCGGCCGACGGATTCGCCGATGGCTTCGGTCTGATGCATGTTGTCGGAATACCAGGTGATCGACGGCTCCGCCACGGCGCTCCCCCCTCTTTTTATGACAGTATAACACATATCGCCCGCGTTGAAAAGGGTCGAAAAAGGATATTTCTCAACTTTTGCGTCAAAGACTTGCACACGAGGAAAATATCCTCTATAATGGTGCTGTATGCATCGACAGAAGGAGGGAAAAGCATGGGCCGGCTCTGGAGCAAGATCGCAGACTACGTGCGCGAGACCGACAAGGTCCTGCTGCTGCTTTGCGTCACCGCCTCCCTCTACGGCGCTCTGATGGTCTTCTCGACCACCCGCTATTCGGGCAGTCACCACTACTTCCTCGTACAGCTCGCCGCCATCGCCATCGGGCTGGCCGTGGCCGTCTTCCTGTCCGTATTCACCAGCTACAACACCATTGTCAGGTGGTGGCCCATTCCCGCCGCGGTCGCCCTGATCCTGGTGGGGCTGACCTTCATCATCGGCTACGCCCCCGCCGGCACCGACGACAAGGCCTGGATCATGCTTCCCCTGAACATGTCCTTCCAGCCCAGCGAACTGCTTAAGATCGCCTTCATCATCACCTTTGCCAAGCACGTCAGCGTCATTGAGGGGCGGATCGCCTCCCCGCTCAACGTGTTGGCGCTGGCCCTGCACGGCCTCTTCCCCGTCGCTCTGATCCACATTCAGGGTGATGACGGCACGGCGCTGGTGCTGGCGACCATTTTCCTGGCGATGTTCTTCGCGTCGGGGGTCAAGCTGCGCTACTTCGCCATCGCGGGCGGGCTGACGGCCGCCGCGCTGCCTCTGGCGTGGTTTTTCCTGCTCAACGACGATCAGCGGGACCGATTCCGCATCCTGTTCAATCCCGAGGCAGACCTCTACGGCAGCGGATGGCAGCAGTGGCGCGCCCGCGTAGCCATGGCCAACGGCGGCCTTTTTGGGCAGGGTTACCTCAAAGGCGACTTCGTTCAGAAGGGCGACGTCCCGCTGGGGTACAACGACTTCATGTTCGCCTCCATCGGAGAGGAGCTGGGCCTGCTCGGTCTGGCGGCGGTGGCGCTTCTGCTGATGGGGATTGCCGTGCGCATCCTCCTGGTCGCCCACCGCGCCAAGGATAAGCAGGGCGTCATCCTCTGCACGGGCATTTTCGGGATGCTCTGCGCCCAGATCATTCTCAACATCGGCATGTGCGTCTCCATTCTACCCGTCATCGGCATCACGCTGCCCTTCTTCAGCGCGGGCGGCACCAGTCTGGTGGCGACCTATCTGGGGGTCGGGCTGGTGCTCAACGTCTATATGCACCGCGACAAGCGGTTGATGTACCTCAAGGATGATTCCTGACATGAAGATCGCGTTTTTCACCCTGGGCTGCAAAGTCAACCAATACGAGACCTCCGTCATGGAGCGCACGGTCCTCGCCGCCGGTCATACCCCCGTCGACCTCGACGGAGAACCGGACGCCGTAGTGGTCAACTCCTGCACCGTGACGGCAGAAAGCGATAAAAAAACCCGGCAGATGCTTCACCGCTTCCGCCGGGCGTTTCCTCGGGCGGTGCTGGTCGTGACGGGCTGTTTGCCCCAGGCGCGTCCCGAGGGGATCGCCCCCAAGGAGGCCGACGTCGTACTGGGCAACGCCTCCAACGGGCGTCTGCTGGAGAACGTCGAGCGGTTCCTGCGCACCGGCGAGAGGATCGTCGATCTGACCCCTCACGAGCGAGGCGAATCCTTCGACCTCTCCCTGCTCGATCGCTTTCCCGAGCGCACCCGCGCCTATATCAAGATCCAGGACGGTTGCGAGCGATACTGCACCTATTGCATCATCCCGCGCGCGAGGGGCTTCAACCGCTCCAAGCCGCCGGAGGAGATCGCGCGGGAGGCCGCTCTGCTGGCCGCCAACGGGCACAAAGAGATCGTCCTCGTCGGGATCAATCTGTCCGCCTACGGGCAGGAGATCGGCGCCGATCTGGCCGACGCGGTGGAAGCTGTCTGCACCGTTTCCGGCGTTCAGCGGGTGCGGCTCGGCTCGCTGGAGCCCGACCTGTTCACCGACGAAATGCTTGTACGTCTGAAGGCGCTGCCCGCCTTCTGTCCCCAGTTCCACCTCGCCCTGCAGTCGGGCAGCGACGCGGTGCTGCGCCGCATGAATCGCCACTACGACACCGCCTTTTTCGCCGATCTGGTCGCCCGGGTGCGCGCCGCCTTCCCCGGCGCCGCGATCACCACCGACGTCATGGTCGGCTTCCCTGGCGAAACGGCGAAGGATCACGAGCGTTCCCTCGCCTTCGTCAGGCAGATCGGGTTCGCCCGCTGTCACGTGTTCGCCTATTCACGCCGTCCCGGGACCCCCGCCGCCGGCATGCCCGGGCAGCTTTCCGCCGCCGTCAAGCAGGCGCGCTCGCGCGAGATGATCGCCGCGGCCGCCGAGAGTGAACGGGCTTTCCTGCGGGGGCTGATCGGCAGCGAGCAGAGCGTACTGTTCGAGACCCGTGAGAACGGGCAAAACCGCGGCTACACGCCCACCTACGTCACCGTTTGTGCCGAGGGGCCCGACCGCAGGGGTGAGATCGTCCGGGTGCGCATAACGGGGGCGGATGGAGAAGAACTGATCGGGGAGATGTGCCCATGAAATATTATGACGACGACCGTCCCCGCTCCCCGGAAGAGAAGTACGGCGCCTTTTTCGACGC
>CAMHOI010000058.1 GCA_946186725.1 uncultured Clostridia bacterium | reverse complement strand
ACGATCTCTCGGTGCTGAATGACAGCGCGGAGAACATCATCACGCTTGTCACCTGTGTCATGGATCAGCCGCAGTATCGGTGGTGCGTCAAAGCGATGGAAAAGGCTTGATGGGCTATCACTGCAACAAAAACCGAATACGAAGCAGAAGGGCGCGCCTGATGGTGCGTCCTTCTTTATGAAAGGAAAAGGGATGATGTTGAGAGTTAAGAAAAAACATCTTTACTGCATAGCGTTGATTCTTGTCATCATCGTCATTCTGCTTTTTCTGCGCTGCTGCAACGGCAGCGAGAGCATCGGCATCATGGACGACGATGTGCCGCTGGCCGACGCTTTTGACCTTACAATCGACGAGAACGCAGGCGAGCGCAGCGATGTATCGCAGGAGGAAATTGTTGACGAGCTTAACCGAAAGGTCACGGACGGGGTTATCACCATCAGCATGAACCTCGCGCCGGTGTTTTCTGACGGCAGCGCAGAGGGCAATCTTCTGATCGTCAACGAGAACAGCAACAACTATCCGCAGGTCGTTCAGATTTTTGAGAACTCAACCGGGCGCAAGCTCTATGAATCCGGCTTGATCCCCATTGGACAAGCCGTTGAACAAGCCCGACTGGACGAACGGCTTTCTGCCGGGACATACCCTTGTACGGCGTGTTTTTACAATGTCGATCCCGAAAGCGGTCAATCGCTTGGAATGGCTGCGGCGTCAATCAAAATCGTCGTACTTCATTGATGTAATGCCGAAAGGCTTTGCATACCAATCCGGTTGACATTGGGAGTGTCGCCGGAAAAAATACACAAGGAGGCTTTGTTCTATGAAAAAGTCAAACTTCCTCTCCCTCGCGCTGGCGCTTACCGTGTGCGCCAGTATGTCCGTACCCACCTTTGCCGTCAGCAACATTGACGGCCCCGGCGACCTCAGCTCCGAGGTCGATCTGACCGCCGCAGCCGCCACGTTCAGCGTCAGCGTTCCGACGCGCCTGCCCGTGAGCGTCGCAGCGGACGGCAGCGTGACAACTGCGACCAACGCCGCCATCGTCAACAACAGCAATGGCCCCATTCAGGTAAACGCGGTGAAAGTCCAGGTCAAAAACGGCTGGTCGATTGCCGCGTGGGGCAAGGACTTCCGCGGTACGCCCACCGGCACCAAAGAGTTTGCCATGCAGATCAACGATGCCGACGTTGCCGAAAACGGCTCCGTTTCTCTGGCGGGCTTCCCGGTGATTGCGGGCGGCGAGCGGCTGGCTCTGACCTATGACGCAGACGCCGCCGTTCAGTCCCACGCCGTCAGCGAGGAAGTCGCGGAGGTCGTCATCACAGTCGATTGGGCCGAGAGCGAAACCCCCGACACGCCCGCGGAAGCGAACGACACCATTACCTTTACGCTGGGTAGCGTGTCATATCAGGCGGCGAGCGGATCGACTTGGAACGACTGGTTTATGAGCGAGTACAACACCTCCGGCATCCCCAAAACCGCGCCCATCTACGACAGCGATATGTCGCTGATCGGCCTGAGCGACGTGATCGAACCCAACGGCACCTATCTCCCCTCAATGCCGATGCACTCCGGCGGTAGTAGCAACTAACCGCAGTTATTCACAGAGAGGGGCGCGCAAGCGTCCCTCTCGCCTAACAAGCACCATTGCAAGCAGCCTAAAATGTTCGGTTTTTTGACTGTATTCCGCATTTTTGGTATAATATAAGTACCAATATATGAAGGGGGTACGGTAATGAAAAAGCAAACATTAGCAGTTGGAGCAATCAGCTTCGCTCTCGGCGCGGCATTGTTCGGAGGCGGCGCGGCGTATGCCGCAGGCATCATGGCGGAGCGGAGTACAAGCCCCGTCTATGTGGACGGTCAGCGTGTGGAACTGGAAGCATACCTCATCAATGGCAACAACTACATCAAGCTGCGCGATGTGGGACAGGCCGTGGGCTTTAACGTCTACTGGAACGGCGCGGTGCAAATCCAAAGCGACGCGCCCTATACGGGCGAGGCCCCGGCAATCATACCGGCAGCTATCCCGACCCCACAGGAGCAGACGACCCCGGCAACCAGCGCCGCGCCCGACGCGAGCGGCGAGACCAACCCCGCGATCTTCACGGGCAACTATACCCGCGAAGCGTATAACGCCATCCGGCAGACCGTCGCCACCGGCGCGGACTCCGCGCTCGTCGCTATGTCGGACGGCACATGGGACGCCATGCAGGAAGTGACCGGGGCCATCGGAAACTGGCCCGCCTACCACCTCAAGGCAAAGGACGGCAAGGCATACTTCACGGCGAAGCAGCCCGACAGCTATCAGGCCGCGGCGAGCTATTGCAAGCCGTTCGTTGACAGCCTTGCGGGAAAGGGCGAAGCGGACAAGGTGCGTGAGATCGCGTTTTATGTCTGTGACCGCCTCACCTATGACGCCGCATCGTTTTCCACGCCGCGCACGGTGCTGACCTCGGACGCCGTGAGAGGGGGTAACTGCATGGCATACGCCCACAACTTCATGTTCCTTTGCAATCTGGCCGACATACCCTGCGTTCTTGTCCACAGCGACACCCACCAATGGAATGAGGTCTATGTCAGCGGCAGATGGTGGTACGTCGATGTGAGCGCCACCGACGCCGGAAACGAGTTGTCCATCCGGCCTTATCAGACGATCATGTGGGAGCAATCCGAGGCACAGGGCGCGGACTATCGGCTGGAAAATCCGGCATTGGCCACCTTTGCAAAAGAGATACTGGTTCCTGGTTCGACCAAGTGAAAAAAACATACCAACCCGAAATGCGTCTCAAATTGAGACGCATTTCGACTTTAACCGCCCATACAACAGGGCGGTTTTTTTATACCCAAAATCAGCTTTGAATTGAAAGGACTTGCTATGACGAAAACAAAAACAAGGACAAGATGGTTTGCCCTCATGCTTGCGGTGATAATGGCCTTTGGCCTCGTGCCGCAAAGCGCCTTTGCGGGCAGCATTGGCGACGGAAGCGCCACCGCCACAGTTTCCCTCGGCAACCGCAACTACTTCTTGAAAACGACAGCGGGAACGTCTCTCGGCGTTTCGACCTATCAGTACACGACCAACGACGGACTGACGGGGCCGGGATTCTGCATCAACCACGGGCTGGATTATACCGCTCGCCGTTTGCCGATCTCCGGCAAGTACACCGCAAGCCCGCAGGCCGCGGGCGCAGTCGCAAACGGTTTCCCGCAGCACAGCCTCGACACCTTCCTCGGCTTGTATCTGAACACAAACAGCATTTTGAACGGCTTGACCGAGGATGAATACGCCTATGCAACACAGGTTGCGGTATGGGCGGCGCTCGGACAACTTGCCGTCGATGGCACGACCTTTACCAGCGGCAGAGAGCGCCTTGCGCAGCCCACGGGCGATACGCAGAAAATGCGTGTGTTTCGTGCGGCACAGTTGATCCTTGATGTGGCAAAAACATGGACGCGCATCCCCAAAACGGGAATGTATATCTGCGCAGAGGACGGACGGCTCGGCGCAAACGTCAGCATCCCCGGCGATATGACGCTGGACTATGCCGCAGACAACGAGCAGTACGGTTTCAAACGTGAAACCATCAACGGCGTGTCCTACTACACGCGCGAGTATACCTTTGCCAGCGCGACCTCGACCTACTACTCCGCCTACAACATCGAATTGTGGGCGGACAATGCACCGAGCGGCACAATGTTTACCGACCTCAACAACGTGGAGCTGCCCCGCGGCACGTTCCGCGAAACGGCGACGTGGACGCTGCCCGTGGAGCATAAAACAACCACGCTCAATTCCAATGGCACCGAGTATTCCGGCAGAGCCAAGTTGTGCATCCCCACCGACACCGCGCCGAACAGCGGCGAGATCACGCTTAACTGCGCCGCTTATATCATGCAGTATGAGCTTTACCTTGCCAAAAACGATGTAAGCTATGAGCAGTCGTATATTATCGCAGACCCCAGCAAGGGAACGCTGACAGCGGACGGCGTTTTGAATTGGGGCAGCGAGCTGACGGAAACCGGCTCACTGCAAGTCACGAAGGTCAGCGGAACGGGTCAGCCCCTCGCGGGCGCGTCGTTCGTGTTGACAGGCACGGACGGCAGCAGCAGAACCGGGACTACGGACGAAAACGGCCTGATCCTTTGGGAACGCATCAATCCGAACTATACCTACACGCTGACAGAAACCGAGGCCCCCGCGGGATACGCCATTGTCGATCCCATCAATCTGACGGTCAAGGCCGCCCGCGTGAACTATGCCACCGTACAGGACAGCACGCAGAAACAACTGACTGTCCGCAAGATGGACAAGCAAACGGGATATTCCCTGCAAGGCGCGGTTATCGCCTTTGAGCAAATCAATGGTGATTTTTACACGACAAAGATCACCGACCAGGCAGGCGTCATTCAGATGGACGCCGACCAGCTCCCCGTGGGCAGCTATAAGGTGTACGAAGTGACGGCACCGACAGGCTATGAGCTGGACAGCACCGTGCAGACGGTCAACTGGACAGGCCGCAACGATGTGGCGCTGACCTTCCGCAACGTGCGCCAGCCGACCCTTATCATCTACAAATGCGACGAGGGGAATCATTACAGCCTCGCCCATGCGACGTTTGAGGTCTACCGCAACGGGCAGCTTGTCACCACCGTCACTACCAATGACAACGGCCTTGCCTATGTCCCGAATGTCACAACGGGCTATTATACAGTTAAAGAAACGATTGCCCCCGCGGGCTATCTGCTGGATAGCACCGAGCATAGCGTTTACGTCGATACCTACAACCCCGCGACAACCGATGATCCTCGAATCACGGTGAGCAATCGCGTTTTGCCGATGCTGCGGATCGTGAAGTATGACGCGCAGGCCAAGACGCCGCTGCCCGATACCACCTTTGCCGTCTATCGGGACACGGTGTTGGTCGGGGAATACACCACCAACGCAAACGGCGAGGTGTTCCTCTATGACCTCAACCCCGGCACCTACTTCGTCAAGGAAATTTCCACCCCCAACACGCACGTCGTCAACAGCACCCCGCAGGAGATCGAGCTGGAGGCGGGAGAGCAAAACTATACTCTGGTTTTTCTCAACTATCTGAAACCCGGCATCCACTTGACGAAGCTCGACAGCCAGACCTATGCGCCGCTGACCAACGCGCGGTTCAAGGTCTCGCAGGTGGGCGGCACCTTCAACCGGGAATATCTGACAGACGCCAACGGTGAGGTTGACCTGACCGCCCTTGATCCCGGCAGCTACACCGTGGAGGAGCTTGCCGCGCCGGAGGGCTATCTGATCGACGACTACCAGCGCATCATCAAGATCAATGAGGGCGAAAACGCCTCTTTCGTGTTCACGGACACCAAGAAGCCCGTGCTGTCCGTGGTGAAGTACGACGCGCTGCGGGAGAAGCTGCTTCCCGGTGCGACGTTCCGCATTGCCAAGATTGAGGACGGCTCCCATTATCTTGACCGCATCACCGACACGCAGGGCAGCATCACCATCGAAAACCTCGACCCCGGCGTTTACTCGGTGCAGGAGATCGACGCGCCCAGCGGCTACATCATCAATGAGATGGAGTACCACGTTCAGCTTTTCCCCGGTCAGACCTCGCAGCTTGTCGTGTGCGACGATAAGAAACCGGATATGAAGATCGTCAAGAAAGACGCCGACACCGGCGCTCTGCTTGCCGGTGCGACGTTCAAGGTCAACCGCGCGGACGGCTCCACGCTGACGACCGAGCAGACCGACGCCAACGGTGAAATCTTCTTGAAGGAGCTTGACCCCGGCGTTTATCAGATCACCGAGGTTTCCCCTCCCACCGGCTACTTGCCCGCAGAGCAGCCGACGCAGCTTATCACGTTGGAGCCGAACAAGCTGGGAACAGCGGTATTTGAAAACCACGCCAAGCCCACGCTGACGATCAATAAGATCAACAGCATCACCCGCGCCCCGATCCCCTCGGTCAAATTCCATGTGGATTACGCCGGCAATCAGACTTTTACCGGGGAGATCAACAACCTCGGAGATTTCACCACCGACGCCAACGGACAGATCGTGATCGACTCCCTCCGGGACGGCTGGTACAAGGTGACGGAGCTTGCCGCGCCCACGGGCTACTCCATCGCAGACCCGGCGACACAGGAGTTTTACGTCCTCGCTGGAACGGGGAAAACCGTCACCTTTGAAAATACGCCCTTGTCCGCGCTTTGCGTGTTCAAGTATGACAGCGTGACCGGCGAGGCTGTCAAAAACGCCGTGTTCCAAGTCAAGTACCTCTCCGGCACCAGCGGCACGGGCGGCACGGTCATCGGCACCTACCTCACCAGCGCCAACGGCAGCTTTACCGTCACGGGCCTCAAGGCAGGGGCCTACGTTGTGGAGGAACTGGCCAGCGACAGCGGACACGTCATCGACGCCGCCCCGCAGACCGCCTATGTCAGCGGAGAGCAGCAGGATGTCGTGCAACTCTATTTTGGAAACGCCCCGAAAGGCAGCGTTTTAATCAAGAAGCTCGACGCCGCCACCCGCGCCCCCTTGTCGGACGTGCGCTTTTTCGTCATTGACTCCGGCGGCGCGGTCATCGGCAACGGCAACGGGTATTTCACCACCGACAGCGCCGGAACGATCCTCATTGACAACCTCGACCCCGGCCTCACCGTGATCGCAAAGGAGACGGCGGCA
>CAMHOI010000057.1 GCA_946186725.1 uncultured Clostridia bacterium | reverse complement strand
TCTGGTACAACAACACCTTCATCGTGCTGTTCTGCCTGTCCATGGCCTTCATCCTCTTCACCATCGTTTCCATCTTCGTGGCGGATTACGTCGCAGTCAAGGAGTCCAACGGCGCAAAGAAACTCCTTTGGAAGCGATTCAAGTCCTGGCTGAAAGAATACAAGAGCGAACTCGGGAAGATCACCTGGCCCACCTTCCCCACGGTCGTGCGCAACACCATCATCGTGCTCATCCTGTGCGCGGTGGTCGGGGTCTTCATCTGGGCCGAGGATTTCGGTCTGGGCCAACTGATCAAGCTCATCTTCGGGGCTTGATGCGGAACGGAGCGTGAGTCATGGCTGAACTGGAAACCAAGCACTCCGAGCTGGACGCTCGCTGGTACGTCGTTCACACCTATTCCGGGTATGAGAACAAGGTCGCGGACAACATCGTCAAGATGGTCGACAGTCGCGGCATGGGCGACCTGGTGTTCGAGGTCCGCATCCCGACCGAGATCGTTCACGACGTCGAGAAGGACAAGGACATTGAGCGCAAGCTCTTCCCCGGCTACGTTCTGGTCAAGATGATCATGACCGACGACTCCTGGTTCGTCGTGCGCAACATCCGCGGCGTCACCGGCTTCGTCGGCTCCTCTTCCACCCCGGTCCCCCTGACCGAGGAGGAGGTCGTCGCTCTGGGCGTCGAGAAGCACAGCGTCGAGGTCAACTACGCTGTCGGCGACACCGTGCGCATCGTCAACGGCCCGCTGGAGGGCTTCTCCGGCAAGGTGGAGGAGATCGACACCGAGAAGAATCTCGTGCGCGTCCTTCTGTCCATGCTGGGGCGCGAGACTTCGGTCGAGTTTGAACTGGATTACGTCGAAGTCGAAGATTGATTTTTACCGTAGGCGGCCCGGTCGGTCGCCGGTGGGAGGGGCTTCGCCCCGCCGAACCACATTATTTTGGAGGTGCACATCATGGCACAAAAGGTTGTTGGATTCATTAAGCTTCAGATCCCCGCGGGAAAAGCGACTCCCGCACCCCCTGTCGGCCCCGCGCTGGGTCAGCACGGCGTCAACATCATGGCGTTCACCAAGGAATTCAATGAGCGCACCAAGAACGACGCCGGTCTCATTATCCCCGTCGTGATCACGGTCTATGCCGACCGTTCCTTCTCCTTCATCACCAAGACGCCCCCCGCCGCTGTCCTGATCAAGAAGGCCTGCGGGATCGAGAAGGCGTCCGGCGTGCCGAACAAGAACAAGGTCGCCAAGATCACCAAGGAACAGATCCGCAAGATCGCCGAAACCAAGATGCCCGATCTGAACGCCGCTACCATCGAGACGGCCATGAGCATGGTCGCCGGTACGGCCCGCAGCATGGGCGTGGAAGTCGTCGACTGATCGACTTGCCCCTGACTGCTCCCGGGCACGATTTCCCGGGTGGGAGGAACATTCCGATTACACCACTCTATTGGGAGGAAACATGACAATGAAACATGGTAAGAAATATACCGACAGCCGCAAGCTTGTCGAAAACAGCAAACTCTATGACGTCAACGAGGCGATGGATCTGGCCGTGAAGACCAAGGTCGCCAAGTTCGACGAGACCGTTGAGGTCCACGTCCGTCTGGGCGTCGACTCCCGCCACGCCGACCAGCAGGTCCGCGGTGCGGTCGTCCTGCCCAACGGCACCGGCAAGGCCGTGCGCGTCATGGCCTTCGCCAAGGGCGACGCCCTCAAGGCGGCCGAGGAGGCCGGCGCCGACTACTTCGGCGGTGAGGAGTACGTCGCCAAGATCCAGAACGAGGGTTGGCTCGACTTTGACGTGGTCATCGCCGCACCCGACATGATGGGCCTGGTCGGCCGTCTGGGTAAGGTCCTCGGCCCCCGCGGTCTGATGCCCTCTCCCAAGGCCGGTACCGTCACCCCCGACATCGGCAAGGCCGTCACCGAGGCCAAGGCCGGTAAGATCGAGTACCGTCTGGACAAAACCAACATCATCCACTGCCCCATCGGCAAGGTGTCCTTCGGCGCCGAGAAGCTGCAGGAGAACTTCGACGCTCTCCTGGGCGCCATCGTCAAGGCCAAGCCCGCCACCGCCAAGGGCCAGTACATCCGCTCCTGCGTGGTCGCCACCACCATGGGCCCCGGCATCAAGATCAACCCCAACAAGGTCGGCTGATCTTTTCCCTTGACAAGGGTGCCCGGATGTGGTATGATCCAATATGCTGTTCTTGACCGAAGACAGCGGGTGCCGCGTTTGCGGTATAATGGGCTCCGGCCCGCCCGCCGAGGAAGAGACGTTTGATCCGACTTCTTATGGTTGCGTCAGATGCCTGTTCTCGTCGGGAACAGGCATCTTTTTTGCAACGGAGGTGAAAGAGTAAATATGCCGAGTGAGAAGATCCTTCAGGCGAAGAAGGAGCAGGTCGAAGAGCTGAAGGCCCGCCTCGAGGGCGCCGTGGCCGGCGTCGTCGTCAACTACGAGGGCATCAGCGTCGCCGATGACACCAAGCTGCGCAAGGAGCTGCGTGAGGCCGGCGTCAAGTACACCGTCACCAAGAACACCCTGCTTCACATCGCCATCGACGGAACGCCCCTGGCCGGTCTGGACGACGTGTTGTCCGGCACCACCGCCATCGCCACGTCCGCCGAGGACTACGTCGCCGCCGCCCGCATCCTGTGCAAGTATGCGGATGAGCACGACAACTTCACCGTCAAGGGCGGTTTCCTGGACGGTGAGCTGATCGGTCTGGACAAGATCGCCGCCCTGGCCAAGCTGCCGACCCGCGAGGTCCTGCTGGCCACCGTCGCCAACGTCCTCAACGCGCCGATCGCCGCCTTTGCGCGCGTCGTGAAGGCCGTCGCCGATAAGAACGGCGAAGCCCCTGCCGCCGAAGCGGCCGAATAAACTCAAAATCATCTGATAATTTGGAGGTAAATAAAAATGGCATCTGAGAAAATCGAAGCGATCGTTTCCGAAGTTGAGAAACTGACCGTCCTCGAGCTGTCCGAGCTGGTCAGCGCGATCGAGGAGAAGTTTGGCGTTTCCGCCGCCGCCGCTGTCGCGGTCGCCGGCCCCGTCGCCGGCCCCGCCGCCGCCGCTGAGGAGAAGACCGAGTTTGACGTGGTGCTGGCCGACGTCGGCGCTGAGAAGATCAAGGTCATCAAGGTTGTCCGTGAGATCACCGGCCTTGGCCTGGGCGAAGCGAAGGCCCTGGTCGACGGCGCTCCCGCCAAGGTGAAGGAAGCCGTCTCCAAGGAGGACGCCGAAGCCATGAAGGCCAAGTTCGAGGAAGTCGGCGCCAAGGTCGAGCTGAAGTAAGCTCGTTTTCCGGCAAACAAAAACTCCGCTCTGTTGTCACAGAGCGGAGTTTTTTTGCGTGTCCGGTCACGGCGCCTCCGTAAACTGGGTGCGGAGGATCCGGAACGCCCGCGTCCGGGTATCGAACTTCAGCACGCTGGTGACGTCGCCAAGACAGTCCGCGTGGTCAAGCAGGAATACGTGTTGCCGGCAGACGAGCTCAAAGACGCCGTCACCGTCCACGTCCCGGGGCAGGAATTCCCAATAGCTGTCACACCGGAGAGCCGCGTTGCCGATGACTTTGCCGGCCTCGTCGAAGTACACGCCCACGTATTCTTCCCCGGCGCTGAGATCGAGTGTGACGGCGTATTCGGTGACGCTGCTTCTCATTTCCAGCAGGAAGCCGTCCTTCGGCGTGGCGGTGAAGATGTCGAAAAAGCCGTCGTCGGCGTCCGGCGGACCCGAGTCGAAGAGCGCGTGCATGTCCTCCTCGGTCGCCTTGAAGACCCGGGAGCGGAACTGACCTGTGCCGTCCGTCATGCCGACGGTCTGCTGGACGACGACCTCGTCCGTGCCGTCGCCGTCCACGTCGCACGGCCAGATCTGAGCGGCGTAACTGTCGCCCAGGTCGGCAAACCAAACGGTTTGAGCGGTTTCGACCGCCAGGTAGACGGTGTGACAGTCGCTGTTTTCCGCCGGATCCCGGTCGCCGAGCAAATAGGCCAGGCGGGGCGTCGTCGGACTCTCGGGCGTAAAGCGCCCCTCCTCCGCTTTGTCCACGGTGAGGCCGCCGAGCCCGACCTGAGCCAGGTCGTCGGGCATCCATTCGGCCCGGTAGGGCAGACCGTCGGAGAGCTCCCTTCGGGGGGCGCCGTCGCAGCCGGCGCCGAGGAGCAGGAGCCCCGGGATCAGAAAGAGCGCGATCGCTTTTTTCATGGTGTGGATGATCCTTTCGGCAACGGTCATTGCAGGCCGTACAAATGGGTGAACTTATCCTCCAGGTAGTCGAGGTAATAGCCGACGTTGAGCTCCTCGCCCGTGATGGCGCGGATCCACTCATCGGGCGTCGAGAGGGAGGCGATGGCGAAGACGCGCTCCTTGAGCCAGTCGCGGATCCGGGTCAGGTCGCCCGCCTCTACGGCGGCGAAGACGTCGAACTCCTTTTCCATGGTGCGCAGGATCTGGACGCCGTAGGCGTTGCCCAGCGCGTAGGAGGGGAAGTAGCCGTAATCCCAGCCCGACCAGTGGACGTCCTGCAGACAGCCATGCGCGTCGTCGGGCACGTCGACGCCGAGGTACTCCTTGTACTTGGCGTTCCAGAGGGCGGGCACCTCGTCTACGGTGATCTCGCCGTTGACGAAGGCCTTTTCCAGCTCGTAGCGGATCATGATATGGACGCAGTAGGTCAGCTCGTCCGCCTCGGTGCGGATCAGGGAGGGCCGCGCCACGTTGACCGCCTCGTAAAGCGCGCGGGGGGTGACGTCGTCGAAGACGCCGCCTGACAGCTCCTTGATCTTGGGAGTGACGAAGCGGAGGAAGGCCTCACTGCGCCCGATGAGGTTTTCATAGAAGCGCGAGATGCATTCGTGCATGGCGGCGCTCATGCGGTCGGCGACGTGATTCTTCTCAAATTCCGCCGGCTCGTTCTGCATGAAGAGGGCGTGGCCGCCCTCGTGGAGGGTGGAGAAGACGTTGGAGATGAAGTCGCTCTCATAGAAGTGCGAGGTCACCCGCACGTCGCAGGCGCCGAAGTTGGTGGTGAAGGGGTGCTCCGTGGTCATGAAGACCAGGCGGGAGGGCGCCAGCCCCTCGACCTCCAGCAGCCAGCGGGACATGGCCTCCTGCCGCTCGATGGGGCAGGGGCGGTGCATGAAATCGTCGCGGATGGGCTTGCCCTCCCGGACGATGCGGCCGATCAGGGGGAGGATGCGCGCCTTCAGCGCCCCGAAGAAGGCGTCCAGCTGAGCGATGCTGCCGCCCTTCTCAAAGTCGTCCAGACAGGTGTCGTAGTAGGTCGCCTTCTTCTCGTCCCTCAGGTCAATGGCGCGGCGGGTGACGCCCACCGATTTGGCAAAGGCGTCGGAAAAGAGGGAAAAGTCGCTCTTCTCCTTGGCCTCCAGCCATTTGGCGTAGGCGGTGTTGCCGATCAGGTCGGCCTCGTAGGAAAACGCCGGGGTGAAGTTTTTGACCTTTTCGTAGTCCTCCCACAGTCGCTCGACGGCCTTGCGCTGCACGTCGGTCAGCCCCTCCGGGTCGGTGTGCAGGGCGGTCAGGAGCGAGACGTACTCCTCGCTGTGGGTCAGCTCGTAGATCCGCTTGCCCAGCAGGGCCATGTCTTCGCCGGCCCGCTCCATGCCGTCCTTGGGGGCGCAGCACTGCATATCGAAGCTCATTTTGCCGATGGCGCGGCCGTAGGCCTCCACCTCGTCCAGGATCTCAAAGAGGCGATTCAGTTTTTCATTCATGGGATTGCTCCTTTGCGGTGTTTTCTTTGGCTTTCTGACGACGGCGGCGCCTGCGGCGCACGCTGCCGCGGATGATGAGGAAGACGGCAAGCCCGATCAGGGCGAAAAAGACGAACCAGGGAAGGGCGCCGAGGAACCACACGGCGAAGCCGCGCAGCGCCTTGCCCAAGCGGGCGAGGTTGTTGACGAAGCCGGCGCCGACCTCTTCCCAGAAGCCGCCCTCGGAGGAGGAGATCAGCTCGACCTCCCGCAGGGTGACGGTGACGGTGGAGTAGGCGATCCGGCTGTCCAGCGATTTCAGGCGCGCCTGGTAGGATTCGAGGTCGGCGATCACCTGCGTCAGGCGGTCGCGCACCTCCAGCACCTCGGTCAGGGAGGCGGCGCTCCTCATCAGCTCGGTCAGCGCGTCCCGCTCGGCGGTCATCGCGGCGATGCGGCTCTCCACGTCGACGTATTCCTCGGTCACGTCGCGGGCGGACACGGTTTTGCGGGTCACGCTGCCGAGCCCTTCGGCGGCGGAGAGGAAGTCGTCCAGCTTGTCGGCGGGGATGCGGACGGTCAGCTCGGCCTCCCGGTAGTCGTCGGGGTCGCCGGCCGTGTCGACGGATTCGAGATAGCCGCCGGCCGCCGCGACCTGCTTGTCCAGCGCGGTCAGCGCGTCGTCAAAGGTCTTGGTTTCCACGGTCAGCTCGGCGTCGCGGATGATCCTGCGGTCGGCGGGGAGCTGCGGGGATCCGTCCGTCGCCGCGGCGTCGGCCGTTTCGGCCGTTTTGAAAGCGTCAGACTCATAGAGATTCCCGGGGGCGCGCCGCTCGTTGTCGGCGGAGGCGGCGCAGGAGGCCGGGAAGACCAGCAGCAGACCCAGCGCGAGCAGAAGGGGCAGGATGCGTTTCACGGTCATCACTCCTTAACTGTCATGAAAACGACGGAAAAGCCGACGGAGCTTCCGTCGGCTTCATTGTAGCACATTATCGTATGAAACTCAACCCATCAGGTCGCGGTGGATGGCGGCGGCGGCCGCCTTGCCCGCGCCCATGGCCAGGATGACGGTCGCGGCGCCGGTCACGGCGTCGCCGCCCGCGTAAACGAAGCGGCGGGAGGTGCGGCCCTCCTCGTCGGTGACGATGCCGCCCCAGCGCTGGG
>CAMHOI010000056.1 GCA_946186725.1 uncultured Clostridia bacterium | reverse complement strand
CCATTTTATCACACGATGTGTAAAATTTCCACAAAAAATTGCGCTTTTTTCCTGATTTCGTCACATGAGACAATTTTTATTCAAACGTCCCGGCTTTTTTGCAAACCCGGGGCGCGGTTGCAATCGGCTAACTCGTGTGCTATAATGGATTCAGCGGTTGAGTACGGCGGTGCCGACGTTGAGATAGAGGGCGAAAGCGCACCACGCCAGATAGGGAATCAGCAGGCGGGCCGCCGTCGTATCGCAGGACGCAAAGCGTTTCATCGTCAGCAGGATGGCCGCGATCAGCAGCGCCAGCACCACCGCGGCCAGCCACAGCATGCCGAAGCGGAAAAAGACGACCACCCAGAGGAAATTGAGCGCCAACTGGATATAATATGCCTGCAAAGCCCCCTCTTTTTCAAAGCAGGAGGAGGAGCGCACCCGATAGGCCGCATATCCCATCAGCAAATAGAGCACCGTCCACACCACACCGAAGACCCAGCCCGGCGGGACGAGGGGCGGCTGCTTGAGCTGACGGTAGGCGTCCATGCCCATGGCCGTGATGACGGCTCCCACGCCTCCCACCGCGGAGGGAAGCAGTAAACTGGGCAGCAGGGTCCTCAGGTTTACGGTCGTGATCTTCATAAGCCAAGCTCCGTTCTGCCGTTGTCGGCGGATTGTCGTATCTTAACTATATGTTTTTCGGATGGAAAAATGCCCCGGAAAGGAGGGTTCTTTCATGACCACACAGTTTGATATTACCGGCATGACCTGCGCCGCCTGCTCCGGCCGCATTGAGAAGGTGCTCTCTCGCCGTGAGGGGGTGCAAAGCGCCGCCGTCAATCTGGCGACCATGCAGGCCACCGTCACCTACGAGGGCATCACCGCGCAGGACGTCATCGCCACCGTCGTCTCCCTCGGCTACGGCGCAAGCGTCCATACCGACCGTCCCACCCTGCGTCAGCGGGAGGAGAAGCGGGCGCGCGTCGAGCTGATCGTCGCCGCCGTGCTGAGCTTTCCTCTCCTGCTGGGGATGATCCTGATGCCCTTCGGATGGGAGTGGACGGCATTTCTCCACAATCCGTATTTTCAGTTCGCGCTGGCCACCCCCGTGCAGTTCCTGATCGGCTGGCGATTCTATAAGCACGCCTTTCTCGCCCTGCGCCACGGGAGCGCCACGATGGACGTGCTGGTCGCCATGGGCACCTCCGCGGCCTATTTCTACAGCGTGTATCTGACCTTCTTCGCCCATGCCGGCCACGCCGGCCACGGAGGAATGACCGTTTACTATGAGGCGAGCGCCGTGGTCATCACCCTCGTTCTGCTGGGCAAGCGGCTGGAGGGTCGCGCCAAGGCGCGCACCGCCGACGCCGTGCGCCGGCTGGTGGGGCTGCAGGCCATGACCGCCTTCGTGCTGCGCGACGGACGGGAGTTGGAGGTCCCCCTCCACGAGGTGTCCGTGGGCGACACCGTCGTCGTCCGTCCGGGGCAAAAGGTGCCCGTCGACGGCGTCATCCGAGAGGGCGCCTCAGCGCTGGAGGAGTCCACGCTGACCGGGGAGAGTCTCCCCGTGGACAAGGGCGTGGGCGACAGCGTCTTCGGCGGCACGCTCAACACCACCGGTCTGCTCTATATCGAGGCGACCGCCGTGGGCGTGGATTCCATGCTGTCCCGCATTATCCGTATGGTCGAACAGGCGCAGGGAAGCAAGGCGCCCATCCAGGCCGCCGCCGACCGGGTCGCCGCCGTCTTCGTCCCCGCCGTGCTGGGGATCGCGCTTCTCACCTTCGCCGGGTGGATGATCGCCGACGGGGAGGTGGAGCGTGCCCTGGTCAACGCCGTCAGCGTGCTGGTCATCGCATGCCCCTGCTCCCTCGGCCTAGCCACCCCCACCGCCATCATGGTCGGCACCGGTCTTGGCGCCAGGTTCGGCATCCTGATCAAAGGCGGCGAGACCCTTCAGACCCTCAGCGGCGTCAACGCCGTCGTGCTGGACAAGACCGGCACCCTGACCGAGGGCCGGCCCGCCCTGACCGATCTGCGGCCCGCCGGGGTCACCGGGGAGGAGCTGCTGCGCCTGACGGCCTCCCTGCAAAACGCCAGTGAGCATCCCCTCGCCAAAGCCGTCGTGGCGGCGTGGGAGGGCGAGCTTGCCCCGGTCAGTGAGTTCTGCGCCGTCACCGCCATGGGCGTGACGGGCGTCGTCGAGGGGCGCCGCCTCGCCGTGGGCAAGCCCGCTCTGCTGGAGAAGGAGGGCGCCGTCGTCGACGCCGGGGCTGTTTCCGCCCTCGAGGAGGAGGGTAAAACGGTCATGGCCGTTGCCTGCGACGGGGTCTATATCGGCTGTCTGGCGGTCGCCGACCGCCTGAGAGACACCTCCCCCGACGCCGTTGCCCGTCTCCGCGCGCTGGGCGCCGAGGTATGGATGCTGACCGGCGATAACGAGCGCACCGCCGCCGCCGTGGCCAAGGCCGCCGGCATCGACCGCGTTGCCGCCCAATGTCTGCCGCGCGACAAGGCGGACGCCGTCGCCCGCCTCAGACAGGAGGGGCGCACCGTCGCCATGATCGGCGACGGGATCAACGACGCCCCCGCTCTCGCCGCCGCCGACGTCGGCATGGCCATGGGCGGCGGCACCGACGTCGCCGTCGAGTCGGGAGACGTCGTCCTGATGGCGGGCGATCTGCGCCGCGCCGCCGACGCGATCTCCCTCTCCCGCCGCACCATGCGCAAGATCCGGCAGAACCTCTTTTGGGCCTTTTTCTACAACTCCGTGGGTATCCCGCTGGCCGCCTTCGGCCTGCTTTCGCCGGTCGTCGCCGGCGCCGCCATGGCCTTCAGCTCGGTGTCCGTGGTGACCAACTCTCTCCTGCTTCGCCGCTGGAAGCCGAAGGAGGTGAAAAAGGAGTGAAAACCCTGACCTTCGGTGTGGAGGGCATGGCCTGCGCCCATTGCAAGGCCGCCGTGGAGGGGGCGCTGACCGCCCTCGCGGGCGTGGAAAGCGCCGAAGCCGATCTCGACGCCAAGACCGCCACCGTCGTGTGCGCGGAGGACGTGGAGGAGGCCGCCCTTTGGGACGCGGTGGAGGCAGTCGGCTTCGATCCCGTGCGGCGCTGAATAGACGCCGGAAAAGCGGCGACACTCTTACCGGGTGTCGCCGCTTTTCTTATGCGCGAGAATGGTCGAAAATTTGTATATTATGTACAAAATCAAAAAGGAAAGTCCTACTTGCATTATGAAAAAAGTACGGGCAAACCCTTGCAAACCCATGTGGGATTTGGTATGATAAGGAAAACGGGATCTTGGCATCCACAGGAGATGAAAACATGGTGGCACCCACCGATTTTACCATGCAGGCGTTCTGGAGCGGGCGCTGTCACACCGCTTACCGCTATTTCGGCAATCATACCGAGGAGGGCGGCACCGTGTTCCGCACCTGGGCGCCCCATGCGCAGAGCGTCCATCTGGTGGGCGATTTCAACGACTGGGACGCGTCCGCCTGCCCCATGACCCCCGTGGGAGGCGGCGTGTTTGAGGCCGTCCTCCCCGTGCAGGCGCCCTTCACCTGCTACAAGTACGCGGTCACCGGCCCCGACGGCGCCGTCACGCTCAAGGCCGACCCCTACGCCTGTCATCATGAGACCCGGCCCGGCACCGCCTCCAAGGTCTACGACCTGGGCGGCTACCGCTGGGGGGACGCCGCCTGGCAGAAGGAGCGCCTGGAGCAGGTCGTCTACGATTCTCCCGTCAATATCTATGAGGTCCACGCCGGCTCCTGGCGCCGTTACGGCGACGGCAACACCTTCGATTACGGCAAGCTGGCGGACGAGCTGATCCCCTATGTCAAGGACATGGGGTACAACTATATTGAACTGATGCCCGTTTCGGAGTATCCCTATGACGGCTCCTGGGGGTATCAGGTTAGCGGCTATTTCGCCCCCACCTCCCGCTACGGTACGCCGGAGGATCTGATGCGCTTCGTCGACCACTGCCACCGCAAGGGGATCGGCGTCATCCTCGACTGGGTGCCCGCCCACTTTCCCAAGGACGAGCACGGGCTTTACCGCTTTGACGGCACTCCTTGCTACGAGTACGCCGACCCCCGCAAGGGGGAGCACAAGGAGTGGGGCACCTGTGTGTTCGACTACGGCCGGGCCGAGGTCACCAGCTTCCTGATCTCCAGCGCGGCCTACTGGCTGCGGGAGTATCACCTGGACGGGCTCCGGGTGGACGCGGTCGCCTCTATGCTTTACCTCGATTACAACCGCAAGGACGGCGAGTGGCTGCCCAATGTCCACGGCGGCAAGGAAAACCTGGAGGCCGTCGCGTTTCTGCGCGCTTTGAGCGAGACGCTTTTCCGCGAGTTTCCCAACGTCATGCTCATCGCGGAGGAGTCCACCGCCTGGCCCATGGTGACCAAGCCCACCTCGGTGGGCGGCCTCGGCTTCAATTTCAAGTGGAACATGGGCTGGATGAACGATATGCTCCGCTATATGTCCCTGGATCCCTATTTCCGCAAGTATAACCACGATGCGCTGACCTTCTCCTTCTACTACGCGTTCAGCGAGAATTTTATCCTTCCTCTTTCCCACGACGAGGTGGTGCACGGCAAGTGCACCATGATCGGCAAGATGCCGGGCGAATACGATCAGAAGTTCGCCAATCTGCGCGCCTTCTACGCCTTCATGGCCGCCCACCCGGGGAAGAAGCTCCTCTTCATGGGACAGGAGTTCGCCCAGTTCAAGGAGTGGAACGAGGCCGAGGAGCTGGATTGGCCCATCCTGCAATTTGAGCGCCACCGGCAGATGCAGACCTGCGTCAGGGAGCTCAACCGTTTCTATCTTGCCAACGCGCCGCTGTGGGAGATCGACTATTCCTGGGAGGGCTTCTTCTGGATCTCCCACGACGACAACGAGCAGAGCGTCATCGCCTTCTGCCGCCGCGACCGCAGGGGTGATACCATCCTCGCGGTGTGCAACTTCGTCCCCGTTGAGCGCGACGACTACCGCGTCGGCGTCCCCGAGGCGGGGACGTGGAGGATCGTCTTTGACAGCGACGACGCCCGCTACGGCGGGCAGGGCCTCCTCGCCTCCCGCGGGATCCGGAGCGTGAAGGCCGACTCCGTCCCCATGCACGGACAGGCACAGTCCCTCTCCCTGACGCTGCCGCCCATGTCCGTTCAGTTCTTCAAGCGCGCTTCCCGGCGTTCTCCCGGCAAAATCAACCGAAAAGACAGGTGATCGTATGCAAAAGACAGAATGTGTCGCCATGCTGCTCGCCGGCGGCCAGGGCAGCCGCCTGGGCGTGCTGACCAGCCACGTCGCCAAACCGGCGGTGGCCTACGGCGGAAAGTACAGGATCATCGACTTCCCCCTCTCCAACTGCGTCAACTCGGGGATCGACACCGTGGGCGTGCTGACCCAGTACCAGCCCCTCGATCTCAACCGCTACATAGGGTCGGGTCAGCCATGGGATCTTGACCGCCTCCACGGCGGCGTCCGCATCCTGCCGCCCTATCAGCAGATCTCGGGCACCGACTGGTACAAGGGCACCGCCAACGCCATCTACCAGAACATCCCCTTCATCGAGACCTACGACCCCGATTACGTCCTCGTCCTCTCGGGCGACCATATTTACAAGATGGACTACTCCCTCATGCTCGACCGGCACAAGCAGACGGGCGCTGACTGCACCATCGCCGTGCTGGAGGTCCCCATGGAGGAGGCCTCCCGCTTCGGGATCATGAACTGCAACGACGACGGCACCGTCTACGCCTTTGAGGAGAAGCCCAAGCATCCCAAATCCAACAAGGCGTCCATGGGCATCTACGTGTTCAGCTGGCCGGTGCTGCGCGACTACCTGCGCGCGGACGAGAAGGATCCCAACTCCGAAAACGACTTCGGCAAAAACATCATTCCCAAGATGCTGGAGGAGGGTCGGCGCCTGGTCGCCTATCCCTTCGAGGGCTATTGGAAGGACGTGGGCACCATCGGCTCTCTGTGGGAGTCCAACCTCGATCTGCTCAATCCCCGGCTCGACCTGCGGCTGGACGATCCCGACTGGCGCATCTATTCCCGCCCGGGCAGCTCGGCGCCCCATTACGTGGGGGACAAGGCCCATATCGAAAACGCCATCGTCACCGACGGCTGCGAGATCAACGGCAACATCGACTTCTCCGTTCTCTTCCGAGACGTTGTCGTCGAGGAGGGCGCGACGGTGCTGGATTCCATTGTTATGCCCGGCACCGTCATCAAGAAGGGCGCCGTCGTGGAGTACGCCATCATCGCGGAGAACTGCGTCATTGAGGAAGGCGCCCACGTCGGGTGGAAGCCCGAGGAGATGGAGGATCTGTCCCAGTGGGACGTCGCCGTGGTCGGCGAGGGCGTGACCGTCGGCAAGGGCGCCCGGGTCAAGCCGAAATCCATGATCTCCACCGACGTAAAGGCGGGTGAAACGGTATGAAAAGCAACTCCATCCTCGGCATCGTCTTCGGCAACTGCGGCGACGACCTGCTCGGCGAGATGACCGACGTGCGCGCGAGCGGCTCGGTGCCCTTCGGCGGGCGGTATCGCCTGATCGATTTCTCCCTTTCCAACCTCGTCCACGCCGACGTCAGCCGGGTGGCCGTGATGACCCGGAGCAACTACCGCTCCCTGATGGATCACCTTGAGAGCGGAAAGTCCTGGGATCTCGCCCGGCAGAACGGCGGGCTGACCATCGTCCCGCCCCGCTCGCTGGGCGGCGGCATGAACGAATCCAAGATCGGCTCGGTCTACTCCATGCTGGAGTACATTGAGCGGGCGCCCGAGGAGTACGTCGCTCTGTGCGACGCCGACGTGGTCGCCAATCTTGACATCAAGGATATGCTTCGGCGCCATGTGGAATCGGAGGCGGAGATCACCCTCGCCTATGCCC
>CAMHOI010000055.1 GCA_946186725.1 uncultured Clostridia bacterium | reverse complement strand
CGACGAGGGCTTTGGGGTCCTCCCCCTCCAGCAGGGCGGGAACGGCGCGCACCAGCATACAGCCCTCGCCGAACTCCTCCAGCTCGAAGCCGGCGTCGGCGACGCTCCCGGCGTGGTCGCGCAGGGCGCCGAATTCCTCTTTGGAAAGGGTCACCGCGACGGGCTCCAGCAGGAATTGAGCGTCGGTGCGGCGGCGGGTCTTCATTTCCTCATAGAGGATGCGCTCGTGGGCGGCGTGCTTGTCGATGATGAGGACGTCCTCCCCCTGCTCGACGAAAACGTAGGTGCGGAAGGCCTCGCCGATCACGCGCAGGGGCGCCTCGGGCGTCTCGGTGACGATGGGGTCCGGATCCGGAACGGGGGGCGCTTGAGGCGGCTTGGACGGCTCGGGCGCCGCGGGCTGATAGGAAACGGAGGCAGACTCGCTCACCCGCAGGGGAGCGGGGGCGGGCTCGTCGTCGACGAAGACGTCGAGAAAGGCGCGTCCGGGCGCGGCAGGCGGAGACGGCGCCTGATAGGCGGCCTGCGAAAAGGCGGGCTGACTGACCTTGGGCGCGGGGGCGTCCTCCTTGCGGAAGGGGTCGGAGGAAAGGGTGATCTCGGGGCGGGCGTCGCCCAGCTGAACGGCGCTGCGCACCCCGTAATAAACGGCGTCAAAGACGGCTTTTTCGTTGGTGAAGCGGCACTCCAGCTTGGCAGGGTGGACGTTGATGTCCACCTCGTCGCAGGGCATGGTCAGCGTCAGCACGCAGGCGGGGTAACGCCCGACCATGATAACGCCCTCATAGGCGCGCTCCAGCGCGGCCATCATGGTGTTGGACTTGACGTAGCGGCCGTTGAGGAAGAAATGCTGCATACTGCGGCTCTTGCGGGCCTCGGTGGGACGGCAGACCAACCCCGTGACACGGTAGGCGCCCGCGTCGTAGGCCACGGGAATGAGTCCCTGAGCGAAATCGCGGCCATACACGGCGTAAACGGCGGCCTCGATCCCGCCCTTGCCCGAGGTGGCCATGGTCTGCTTCCCGTCGCGCAGGAAGCGGAAGGCGATCTCGGGGTGAGAGAGGGCCATTCGGTCCATGACGGCGGCGACGGCGTTGCCCTCGGCGACGTCCTTTTTGAGAAATTTCATGCGAGCGGGGGTATTGAAGAAAAGGTCGCGCACCACGACGGTCGTCCCCCTGGGACAACCGGCCTCGGTGAGGGAGACCTCGACGCCCCCCTCGATGGCATAGGCGGTGCCGCCTTTGCCGGTGGAGGTGAGCAGATCCACCCGTGCGACCGCCGCGATGGAAGGCAGCGCCTCCCCGCGGAAGCCGAGGGTGCCGATGCGGGTCAGGTCTTCCTCCGTGGCGACCTTGCTGGTGGCGTGGCGCAGGAAGGCGACGGGCACCTCCTCAAAGGGGATGCCGCAGCCGTCGTCGGTGACGCGGATATAGGTGACGCCGCCGTTCTGGATCTCAACAGTGATGACGGACGCGCCGGCGTCGACGGCGTTCTCGACCAGTTCCTTGACGACCGAGGCGGGTCGCTCGACGACCTCGCCCGCCGCGATCAGCTCGGCGACGTGCTTGTCCAGCAGTTGAACGGGCATAGGGGTGCCTCCTTTCCGGGATGTGGGGTCAAAGCTCCTTGGCGCGCTGACTCATTTCGTGCAGCTTGCTCATGGCCTCGATGGGGGTAAGGGTGTTGACGTCGAGGATCTTCAGCTCGTCGAGGAGCATGGCGGCGGCGCTGTCGGAGAGGGTGGCGCCGGGCTCCTCGCGCTCCCCTCTTCGGGCGGCGGCGCGGGGCACGGCGATGGATTCATTCTCCTCCAGGGAACGGAGGATCTTGCGGGCGCGGGCAACGACGTCCTCAGGAATGCCGGCCAGGCGGGCGACGTCGATGCCGTAGCTCCCGTCGGCGGGGCCGGGTACCACGCGGCGCAGGAAGGTGATCTCCTCGCCGCGCTTCTTGACGGTGGTGTTGTAATTGCGCACGCCCTCAAGCTGGCCTTCCAGCTCGGTAAGCTCGTGATAATGGGTGGCAAAAAGGGTCTTGGCGCCCAGCTTCTTACGGCTGCAGACGTACTCCAGCACGCTGCGCGCGATGGCCATGCCGTCGAAGGTGGAGGTGCCGCGCCCGATCTCGTCAAAGATAAGCAGACTGTCCTTGGTGGCGTTTTCGAGAATGTTGGCGACCTCACTCATCTCCACCATAAAGGTGGACTGGCCCGCCGAAAGATCGTCGGAGGCGCCCACACGGGTGAAGATGGCGTCGACGATGCCGACGTCGGCCGATTCGGCCGGCACGAAGGAGCCGGCCTGCGCCATGAGGACGATGAGGGCGACCTGCCGCATGTAGGTAGACTTGCCCGCCATGTTCGGGCCGGTGATGATGGCGCAGCGGTCCCCCGTCGGGTCGAGGTGGGTATCGTTGGGCACGAAGGGCGTGTCGATCAGCCGCTCGACAACGGGGTGCCGGCCGTTGACAATGGTAATGCGCCCGTCCACGTTGATGGCGGGACGCACGTAGCGGTATTCGTCCGCCGCCTGGGCAAAGGAGCAGAGCACGTCCAGCCGCGCCAGCGCGGAAGCGGTGCGCTGGATACGGGTAAGCTGGGCCGAAACGTCGGTGCGGACCCGGTCGAACAGTTCCCGTTCCAGCCGCTCCAGGCGATCCCTGGCACCCAGCACGCGGGCCTCGGTCTCCTTGAGCTCCTCGGTGATGTAGCGCTCGCAGTTGACCAGCGTCTGCTTGCGGATGTAGCGGTCCTCGGGCACCAGGTCGCGGAAGGAGTTGGTGACCTCGATGCAGTAGCCGAAGACCTTGCTGTATTTGACGCGCAGATTCTTGATCCCCGTGCGCTCCCGTTCCTCGTTCTCGATGCGCAGGATGAAGCCGTGGCCGTCCTTGAGATCGTCGCGCAGGGTGTCGATCTCGGCATTGTAGCCGGGGCGGATGACGCCGCCCTCTTTGAGCGTCATGGGCGGCGCATCGACAATGGCGGCGTCGATGAGGTCGCGCACGTCCTTGAGTTCGTCGGTCTGCTTGTAAACGTCATCCAGGATGGCGCTGCGGCACATAGCGATACGGCCGCGGATCTCGGGCAGATGAGCAAGGGTATCGGACAGCGCGCGCAGCTCGCGCGGGGTGACGCTGCCGTAGAGCACCCGGCTCATCAGCCGCTCCAGGTCGTAGACCCCGCTCATGGCGTTAATCAGTTCACCGCGGTTGACGGGGTCGCTCAGCAGCTCCTCCACACCGTTCTGACGGGCGAGGATGGCGGCGGGGTTGAGCAGGGGCTGCTCCAGCCAGGTGCGGATGAGGCGGCGGCCCATGGCGGTGCGGGTACGGTCCAGCACGCGGATGAGGGATCCCTTCTGGCTGCGGGAGCGCATGGTCTCGCTGATCTCCAGGGAAGCGCGGGTAGAAAGATCCAGGCGCATATACTGGGAATCGGTATAGATCTCGACGTGGTTGATGGCGTCCAGCCCGGTGCGCTTGGTCTCGTACAGATAGGCCAGCACGGCGCCCAGCGCCCCCAGCTCCACGGAGTCGGGCCTGACGCCAAGCGCGTCGAGCGATTGGCCGAAATGACGGGTGACCCGCTCGGCGCAGGAGGGCAGGTCGAAGTCGTCTTCCACCTTGGTCTCGACCCGGCACTTGAGGCGGGTGGAAAGGAAGCGGGTCACGGCGTTGTCGCAGGCCGCCCAGACGTTGAGAAGCGCCTCGGCGGGTTGGAAGCGGGCCAGCTCTCCGATGATGCGAGCGGAAAGGGAGTCCCCTTCCACCCGGGTCAGGCGCACCTCGCCCGTGGACGCGTCCACGAAGCAGAGCCCCGCGGCGTCCTCCAGCTTGCAGACGGCGCAGAGATAGTTGTTGCGTCCCTCCTCCAGCATACAGTCCTCGATGACGGTGCCGGGCGTAATGACGCGGATGATGTCCCGTTTGACCAGTCCCTTGGCCTTGGCGGGGTCCTCCATCTGCTCGCAGATGGCGACCTTGTAGCCACGGTCGACCAGGCGGGAAACGTAGGACTCGTAGCTGTGGAAGGGCACGCCGCACATGGGGGCACGCTCCGGCAGGCCGCAGTCGCGGCCGGTCAGCGTAAGATCCAGTTCCTTGGACGCGAGCAGGGCGTCCTCAAAGAACATCTCGTAGAAATCGCCCAGCCGGTAAAACAGGATGGTATCGGGGTATTGCGCCTTGATCTGCCGATATTGCTGCATCATCGGCGACAACTGTTCGCTCATGCTCTTCCTCCCGAAGGGGCGGGCCCCTTGCTCATACTACTTCCCGGGTCAATGACAGCCGCCGCAGGTGGCGCAGCTGCCGGTGCAGTCCTCGGCGGGCTGGCAGGTATCAGGGTCCTCTCCCGCCAGGCAGAGATCGATGATCGAATTCATACGGCGCACGACCTCGTCCAGTTCCTGCTTGGCGGCCTGGTAGGCCTGCATATGCTCATTGACGAAGATGGCGGAGTAGGCCTTGCGCAGCTCGGCGTTGAGGGAAGCGATCTTCTCCTCATCGCGGGGCTCCTTGTCCATGGCCTCGTCGACCTGCATCTTGAGCAGGTTGAACTGTCCGATCAGCTCCTGCAGGGCCTCGTCGGCGTCGTTTGCCTCGCGGGCGGCGACGTAGGCGAGGTAGCGGGGATCCTGTTGAATGGCCTTGCCCAGCTGACGGGCGGCGTCCATCATATCCATGGTGTTTCTCTCCTTTATTTTGTCTGCGGCGCAACGATCTCGCCGGTCAGTATCCAGTGCTTGGCATCCGTCACGCGCACGTCCAGGAATTGCCCGACGGCCTCTTTTCCGCCGTCAAAGACGATACCGACGTTGCCGTCGGTGCGGCCGAAGAGGGTGCCGTCGTCGTGGCTCTCCTCGCACAGCACGCGGAAGGTCCTGCCGATCGTGGCGGCGGTGCGCTCGGCGGCGACGGCCTCCTGCGCGGCGAGCAGCTCGGCCATCCAGCGGGTCTTTTCCTCGTGGGAAACGGGGTCGGGCATCCGCGCGGCGGGCGTCCCCTCACGGGGGGAGTAGATGAAGGTGAACAGAGAGGTGAACTTGACCTCGCGGATGAGGGAGAGGGTCTGTTCAAAATCCTCGCGCGTCTCACCGGGGAAGCCGACGATGACGTCGCTGGTCAGGGAGATCCCGGGCATTCGCTCCCGCGCCGCCGCGATCAGCTCCAGATAGCGGGCGCGGTCGTAGTGGCGGTTCATGGCCTTCAGCACCCGGTCGCTGCCCGACTGAAAGGGCAGGTGAAGGTGGCCGCAGACCTTCTCGCAGTCCCGCATGGCGTCAAGCAGATCGAGGGTGCAGTCCCGCGGGTGGGAGGTCATGAAGCGGATGCGGAAGTCCCCCTCGATGTCATTGACGCGGCGCAGCAGCCCGGCGAAATCGACGCCGTGGTCGGCGCCGCGGCCGTAGGAATTGACGTTTTGCCCGAGCAGGGTGATGTCCTTGAATCCGGCGGCGACCATCTCCCGTGCCTCCCGCAGGACGTCCCCGGGGTCGCGGGAGCGTTCTCTGCCGCGCACGTAGGGAACGATGCAGTAGGTGCAGAAGTTGTTGCACCCGTACATCACGGGCAGCCAGCCCTTGAAGACGCTGTCCCGCCGCACGGGGAGCCCCTCGGCGATGACGCCGGCGGCGTCCGGCCGCTCGAACACCCGCTTGCCCCCCTCCAGAAGGCGGCAGAGCAGCTCAGGCAGGCAGTGGATGACGTGGGTGCCGAAGAGCAGGTCGACGAAGGGAAAGTGCTGACGGATCCTGTCGGCGACGCTCTCCTGCTGGACCATACAGCCGCAAAGGCCGAGAATGACGCCGGGCCGGGCCCGCTTGAGCCCCTTGAGGGCGCCGACGTTGCCGAGGACGCGGTCCTCCGCGTGGCCCCGCACGGCGCAGGTGTTGAAGAGGATGAGGTCGGCCTTCTCCGGCTCGTCGGTGAAGCCGAAGCCCATTTCGGCGAGCATGCCGCTGATGCGCTCGCCGTCGGCGACGTTCTGCTGACAGCCGTAGGAGTGGACGAAGGCCAGCGGCGTCTCTCCGAAGCGGTCCCGAAGCAGCTCGCTCGCCCTCCGGGCAAACTCCCGCTGGCGGGCGATCTCCTCGGGCGGGACGCGGGTGGGCAGGGCGCTCATCGGCCGTCCTCCCCGTTCAAGCGGTCAAGGACGCGCCATAGCTCGTCCGGCCGGGCGATCAGCTCCCTGGCGCCCGCTTCCATCAGTTCCTCCCTGTCGCGGAAGCCCCACAGCACCCCCACGGGGAAGGCGCCGCAGCCGGCGCCGGTGAGGATGTCGACGTTGGAATCGCCCAGGAAGACGCATTCCTCGGGGGCGACCCGCAGGGCGGCCATGGCCAAGCGGGGCATGGCCGGATCGGGCTTGGTCGGCACGCCCTCCCGCTGACCGATGACGGCGTCGAAGAGGCCGGGGAACATGGAGGCGACGATATCCTGCGCCGCGGAATCGGGCTTGTTGGTGACGACGGCGGTGCGGTAGCCCTTTTGCCGCAGGGCGGCGACCAGCGCCTCCACCCCGTCGTAGGGGCCGGTCTTGTCCTGCGAATGGACGGAATAGTGGGCCATGAAGGTCTCGAGCAGGCGGGACACCGTCTCCTCGTCGCGGGCGGACTCGGGCAGGGCGCGCCGGATCATGACGGCGGCGCCGTTGCCGACAAAATAGCGGTAAGCGGGCACCTCGTGAACGGGGAACCCGTGGGTGGAAAGGGCAAAATTGACCGACGCCGCGAGGTCGTCGAGCGTGTTGGTCAGCGTGCCGTCCAGATCAAAGAGCACGGCGCGGATCTTGGGCATGAGCATACGCCTCCTATTTATCAATTCATTATAGCAAAAACGGAAGGGTTTTTCAAATAAAATATTTGGCTTTCGGGCGGAATTGTGATATAATGGGGACAGACAAAAAAA
>CAMHOI010000054.1 GCA_946186725.1 uncultured Clostridia bacterium | reverse complement strand
GATGGCGGCGAGGATGAAGAACACGCCGGGCAGATAGGCCCATTTCAGGGAGTAGGAGGTGCCCGGCACCCCGAACAGGTCGGGCAGCTTGAGCGCGAAGGCGTCCGAGGTCAGGAACTGCTTGATCCCGAGTGCGGGGATGCGGGTGATCACCAGCAGCAGGGCGATGATGACGTAGGGGATCCACGCCCGCACCAGCTTCAGCCCCGACTCCTTGGTCGTGGAGAGGGGACGGGTGGCCTTCCAGGAGTCGTCCCACTCGCTCTCCGGGCCGAAGTGCCAGACGGTCTTGGGAATGAGGAAGCCCTTCTTGGCGGCGGGCACGACGATCAGCAGGCCGATCATGGCGCCGAAGAGGGAGGGGAACTCATAGCCGAAGAAATAGGCCACCAGCAGATAGGGCAGGGTGAAGCTCAGCCCCGCGAACAGGGCGAAGGGGAGGATCTCCAGCGCCGGCTTGAAAGACTTTTCCCGGCTGAAAAAGCGGCAGAGGAAGGCGACGGCGATGAAGGGGATGAAGATGCCGATGATGGCGTGGGGCAGGGCCGTCCAGAAGGAGAGGGAGGCCTGATACTGCTCGGTGGCGACGTCGCCCAGGCAGCTGACCGAGGCGGCGACCGGGGTGCCGATGGCGCCGAAGGAGACGGCCACGCTGTCACAGATCAGGGCGCACACCGCCGCCGCGACGGGCGGGAAGCCCAGACTGACCATCAGGGGCGCCGCCAGCGCCGCCGGCGTGCCGAAGCCCGCCGCCCCCTCGATGAAGGAGACGAAGAGGAAGCCGACGATGACCGCCTGCACCCGGGAGTCGGGGCTGATGGCCTTGAAACCGTTGTTGATGGCCGCCATGCCGCCCGACATCTTCAGCGTGTTCATGACCAGGATGGCGCCGAAAATGATAATCAGCACGTCCAGCGAGTTGAGCAGGCCGAAGAGGGAGTAGGCGGCCAGCGTGACGAAATCCAACTTCCAGCAGAAGAAGGCCAGCAGCGCCGCCGTCAGCCACGTTACGGGCATGGCGTACTTGGCGGGACAGTTGAAGGCCGCCATGGCGACGACGCACAGCAGGATGGGCAGAAAAGCCAGCAGGGTCAGGACGACAGAGGACACGGGCAACACCTCAAAAAGAAAGATAGTCCCATCCTACCCGCACCCCCTTGTCTTTTCAAGTCAGTTCTTGTATAATAGTAGCAAGTTTTTGGTGTGGGGGGAAAAGCATGCAGCGTGGAGCGGCACGGGGCCTGCGGGAGCAGCCCTATCAGATCTATTCGGCGTCCAATATCTGGTTTCCCGGGCATATCCACCGCGCGTACGAGGTCATCCGGGTCGTGCGCGGGGAGGCGAGGGCCGTTTTGAACGGCGAGGAGTACCGTTTGACGGTGGGAGAGTGTTTGGCGGTCTTTCCGCTGGAGACCCACTCCTACGTCGTGGATGAGCAGTCAAAAATTGCGGTATACCTGTTTTCCCCCGATTATCTGCCCGAATTTGAGCGGCGGGTGAGCGAGCGGATCCCCCTGTCCCACCGTCTGTCGGGGGAGGGCGTCGTCTTCCCCGACCGGCACGCCGATCCGCTGGCGATCCGGGGCGGGTTCTGCCTGCTGGGGGCGGCGCTGCTCGAGCGGCTGACCTACCGCCCCCGCACGGGCGGGCGGAGCGATCCCTCCCTGCTCGACGAGATCCTTCTCTTCGTGGAGCGGAATTACGACGGCGACTGCGGGTTGACCGATCTCGCGGGGGCGCTCAATTACGATCACACCTACCTTTCCAAGTTCTTCAGGCGGCGCACGGGGATGCCCTATCACGAGTACGTTGCCCGCTTCCGGGTGGGACGGGCGGTCTACCTGCTGACGGAGGGCGACCGGAGCGTGGGGGAGATCGCCTTTGCGGTGGGCTTCCGTTCCATCCGCACCTTCAACCGCGCCTTTCAGGTGCTTTTCCATACCACGCCCAACGCCTACCGCCGCGCCGGGCGGACGGAATAAAAAACGCCCTGCTCCAAGCGGAGCAGGGCGTTTTTTGCGTTCTTTTATTCCTCCAGCACGTACTCGGCGTTGAAAACGTCGCAGGCGTCAAGATCCTCGTCCGCCATTTCCGTCAGAAGGATCCAGCCCGCCATGTCGGCGGTGCCGACCTCGTTGCGGTCGATCCGGTCGACCAGCAGACGGCAGAGCCGGGACTCGACGTGATGCACGTCGGTGACGGTGACCTCGCTGATCCCGTAACGGTTGGAGGACGAGCCCGCCGTCAGGTAGACCAGCATCAGCGACTTTTTGGCGTAGAAGTCCTCGCCGTAGCTGTCGAGGATCTCCCGCAGGGAGGGGAACTCCCCGCCGTTGAGGCGGTAGTCGAACTGAAGGATATCACCGTAGTCGGTCAGGAAGCGGTCGGCGTCGCGCTTGGTGTCCAGCCGGAAGAGGGGCAGTTTGCGCACGGGCGCTTCGACCTCGAAGCCGGCGTTGAGCGCCCCCTTCATGAGACGGTCGCTGCCGGTGTAGCCCACCTGCGCCGCGAGGGTCGTTCCGGGCTCGCAGCGCAGTGCGCCGGCGTTCTCCCTGAGGAAGCGGGCGGTCTCGTCGTCGACGGCGGCCTCTTCTCTGCCTTCCCGCCAGACCCAGCTCTCGTCAAAGTTGAAGGCGTACTCGGTGCCGTCGGAGGCGGTGTAGTAATACTGCGGGATGCCGTCGCAGGTTTCGGAGGAATAGTCCAGCCGCTCCAGCACGCCGTCTGCGGTGGCGTCGGCGGGCCAGTCGCCGTCCGTGCCGCCGACGGCGCCGGCCGGTGCGGCGGGCGAGGCCAGAGTCTGACACCCCGCCGCCGCGACCAGCAGTGCGAGGGCGATCAGGATCAGAAACAGGTTGTTTTTCATGGCTGTGTCATCCCTTTCTCAATCGGCGTCGCTCGCCGGCGCGTTGCCGCCGATCTTGCTCGCGGGCAGGAAGAGGATGCCCTCCTCCTCGCCGCACACGACGGCTTTCATCTGCGCGAGGGTCAGGATGGCGCGCGCCTGCCCCGCGGCGAGGGCCGCGTCGTCCGGCTCCCGGCTGTCGGCGCCGGCGAAGGTGCCCTCCCACCCCGCGGCGCGCAGGCGCTGCCCGATCTTCTCCATCCACCCGCGGGCGTAGGCGGCCTTCGCGGCGGTCAGCGCCTCCTTTTTGGCGGTGAGGGACTGCCGCTGGGCGTCGGTGAGCTCGCCGCTGACGACGGCCTCGGTGGTCGCCTGCCCGGAGGCGGTGGTCACGGCGACGTCGTCCCTGGGCAGGGCGGCGGCGAACTGCTGCAGCTCGGCCTCGTACTCGGCGACGGTCTTGCCCAGGTAGAGGAAGCCGGAGGCGGCCTTTTCGTCGAAGCAGGCGGAGAAATCGACCGTCACGACGTAGTAGGTTCGCTCGTCAAAGGCGGACTTCGCGTCGGCGTTCCATTCCGCCCGGGTCTTTTCGATCAGCGCCAGCAGGGCGGGGGAAAGGGTCGCTTTCCCGCGTGCGGCCTCCCCCCGGGCGGCGCCCTTGACGACGTCGGTGGAGGCGAAGATGATGGGAGAGCAGACGTCCTCTTCTTCGGTCCCGGCGGGGAACGTCTCGGGGATGCCGTCGGCGTCAGTGCCGGAGACGGCGTTTCTGTCTTTGATGGCGTCATTGTTCGTCGTCACGCCGGTCGACGCGGTCCTGTCCGCCTGCTTGGAGGCGTCGCCGCTGACGGCGGGGACGGTTGGGCCGAACAGCCCGCTGTTCAGCACGACGACGGCGAGGGCCGCCACCGCGGCGCACGACCCGACGCCGGCAAGGACGCGGCCGCGGCGCCGTTTTGCGGCCGCAAGGGCGCTGCCGCGCGCCTTGAGGTCGGCGGCCATCTGTTCATTGGTCTTCATAGGTAAAACCCTCCTTGAGCAGCTCCCGCTTGAGGGCTGCCTTGGCTCGGTAGAGGACGCTGGAGACGTTGTGACGGGACTCCTTGAGGATGGCGGCCGTCTCCTCCACGGAGAACCCATCGAAGTAGGTCAGCCACAGCGCCTGCCGGTAGCGGGGGTGGATGCGCTCCATGGCGCTGAGCACCGCTTGCCGCCGCTCCCGGGCGATCAGGACGTCGTCGGGGATGGGGTCGGAGTCGGTCAGCGGCTCGTACTCCTCCACGGGGCGGTCGGCCAGCCGCTTCTGCCGCCGCAGGTGGTCGAGCGCGAGGTTGCGCCCGACGGTGTACAGCCAGGTCTTGAACCCGGCGACGCGGCGATAGCTCGGCTTTTTGTAGCAGAGCCGGAAAAAGGTCTCCTCCACGAGCTCTTCGGCGACCGAGGGGTCGCGCACGATACCGATCAGGTAGTAGGTCAGCCCGGCACGGTACGCGGCGATCAGGTCGCACAGCGCGTCGGGGTCACCGTCCAGAAAACGGCGGTAGCTACTCTCACCGTGATCCATTGGGCAACTCCTTTCCAAAGGGACGGGGCTCGTCAGCCCTGCCTTTCACTCTTTCAACGCGCCCGGGGTAAGAAAATCGCACGCGATCTCCGGAAAAACCGCGTGCGTGGGATCAATGCTGAATCAGGCCGCCCTTGACCCAGTGGGTCGCGGCCAGAATGAGCAGGAGGGCGCTGAGTCCGACCGCGTAGACGCCGAAGCCGCCCTGCCCCTTTGGCTTGGCCCTGGCGGGGTCGGCGACGTCGTAGAGGACGGCGACGCTCGCCCCCTTCCGGTATTCGGGACGGGTGCCGCCCAGGTCGACCTCGGTATAGAGCCGGCCGTCCACGGTGTACTCGACAAAGGCGGAATAGACCGCCTGCTCGTTCTCCTGCCCGGCGTTGAGCAGGGTCTCGTCCACGTGCAGGACGGTGGCGGTCGTCTCCTTCCATCCGGCGTTGGCCGTCGTCAGCATCACGACGCCCGCCACGGCCAGCGCCGCGCCGAGCGCCGCCAGCCAGATCGCGGCCTTACGGCTCCATCTCAGTCTCATCGGACGCCTCCTTTTTGGTTCCGGCGGTGTCAATGCTCTTGCCGAAGACGAAGAAGCGCTGGAAGAGGAACTCGGTGACGAAGTTGACGAGCATCGTCAGCGCCAGCACCAGATACTCGTTCCAGCCGGCGTCCTCGGTCAGCGCCCTGTACCACCAGGTCGACAGCGGGGTGAAGATCAGATAGTACCCCGCCACCTTGAGCATGGCGAGCGGGACGTTGGCGGCGGAGTGGAAGGTGATCCTGCGGTTGAGGGTGAAGTTCCACACCACCGAAAGCACCAGCGCGATCAGGTAGGACACCCAGTAGTGCCAGTGCAGGATCTCGTTGAGCAGGGAGAAGGAGGCCGTCTGAATGATCCCCGCGCTGATGGAGAAAAGGATGAATTTGACGGAGCGCCAAAGCTCCGCCTTGCCGTTGAGCTGCAAAAGGGGTCTTCCTTTCATTCGCCGCTGACGGCGCCGAGGGTGGCGCCGATGGGGGCGTTGATTTGTAACGCTTCGGGGACGTTCAGCCGCACGTCGAGCGGCTCCTTGTTGATGACGACGAGGCGCTTGCCCCGGAAGTACCGGACGAAGGACGCCGCCGGCCACACCGTCAGGGAGGTGCCGCCGATCATCAGCAGGTCGGCCGTGCCGATGGCCTCCACCGCGCCCTCCACCGCCGCTTCGGGCAGGGCCTCCTCGTAGAGAGTGACGTCGCAGCGGACGATCCCGCCGCACGCACAGCGGGGCACCGCCTCGCCGCAGTCGAAGAGGTAGTCGGGACCGTATTTCTTTCCGCAGCGCATACAGTAGTTGCGCGCCGTGGAGCCGTGAAGCTCAAAGACCCGCCGGCTGTCCGCCCGCTGATGGAGCCCGTCGATGTTCTGGGTGACGACGGCGAGGAGCTTGCCCTCCCGCTCCCACCGGGCCAGGCACTTGTGGGCGTCGTTGGGGAGAACGCCGCGCGCGTCCATCTTCTGCCGGTAGAACTCGAAAAAGACGGCCGGCTCCCGCACCAGGCAGGTGTGACTGAGGAGATATTCGGGGGCGTAGCCCTCGAAACGGACGTCGTGCTGATTGTACAGTCCGTCCTTGGAACGGAAATCGGGCACGCCGCTTTCGGTCGATACCCCCGCCCCGCCGAAAAAGACGAGGTTTTGTGCTTCGTCGATCCAGCGCTTGAGCAAAGCCAGCTTTTCGTCCATGCTCCCGCCTCCTCCGGCTCCAGTATACCATACCCGTCGTCCCAAGGCAACAAAATCCCCGCTTCGGTCGGAAGCGGGGTCGAAAGAGGGATGATTCATTCCGTGAACAGGGGGGTGGAGTAGTAGCGGTCGCCGCTGTCGGGCAGGAGGGCGACGATGACCTTGCCCTCGTTCTCGGGGCGGCGGGCGAGCGCCACGGCGGCCGACAGCGCGGCACCCGAGGAGATGCCCACCGAGATGCCCTCGACGCGGGCGAGCTGTTTGGCGGCGGCGAAGGCGTCCTCGTTGGCCACGGTCAGGACCTCGTCGTAGACGGCGGTGTTCAGCACGTCGGGGACGAACCCGGCGCCGATGCCCTGGATCTTATGCGGTCCGGCCTGCCCCTGGGACAGCACGGGGGAGGAGGCGGGCTCGACGGCGACCACCTTGACGGCGGGCTTTTGGGCCTTGAGGAACTCGCCCACGCCCGTGACGGTGCCGCCCGTGCCCACGCCCGCGACAAAGACGTCGACGGCGCCGTCGGTGTCCTTCCAGATCTCGGGGCCGGTGGTGGCGCGGTGGATGGCGGGGTTGGCGGGGTTGACGAACTGGCCGGGAATGAAGCTGTTCGGGGTTTCGGCGGCCAGCTCCTCGGCCTTGGCGATGGCGCCCTTCATGCCCTTGGCGCCCTCGGTGAGCACCAGCTCGGCGCCGTAGGCCTTGAGGATGTTGCGGCGCTCCACGCTCATGGTCTCGGGCATGGTCAGGATGATGCGGTAGCCCTTGGCGGCGGCGATGGCGGCCAGGCCGA
>CAMHOI010000053.1 GCA_946186725.1 uncultured Clostridia bacterium | reverse complement strand
ATCGACCACCCGTCGATCCCCGCTCTTTGCAGGGCGCCGAGGGTCTTCTGATAGAGCGAGGCGTAGCCGCTCTCCTTCTGAAGGCGGTCGAGCAGCTCCTTGACCCGCTGCCGCTCGGTGGCGCCGTCCACGGGGCAGCGGGAGGCGACCACCGGCAGCGCCAGCTTGCGGGCGACCCTTTCGACCTCCCGCTCATAGGCGAAGATCATGGGCCGGATGAGGGTCAGCTCCTTGCGCGACAGATAGCTGACGGGGGAGAAGCAGCCGATCCGGCCCCCGTCGAGCAGATTCATGTAGAAGGTCACCACCGCGTCGTCGAGGTGGTGCCCCAGCGCGACCTTGTTGCACCCGGCCTCTTTGGCGGCGTCGTGGAGCATCCCCCGCCGCATGGCCGCGCACAGGGAGCAGGGGTTCTTCTCCCCGCGCTCCTCAAAGATGACCCGGGCCAGCCCGGTGCGGCGCACGACGTAGGGCACGCCGATCCTTTCACACAGCGCCTCCACGGCCGAATAGTCGCCCTCCACGCCTCCGAAGCCGGGGTCGATCGTGATCGCGGTCAGCTCGTAGGGGTCGGGGTAGAAGCGCCGCAGCTCGCTGAGCGCGACCAGCATGGCGAGGGAATCCTTGCCGCCCGAGACGCCCACGGCGATCCGGTCGCCCGGCGCAACCATGCGGTACTTCTGCATCGCGGCGCGCATCCGGCTCATCAGCATTTGCACGGCGTCCGCCCCCTTTCGTACCGATATTATACCGCGCGCGTGGGCGGGATGGCAACTGTTTTCGCAAAAAAGTGAAAATCATCTTTGAGCAAAACGGAGAAAATCAAAGAAAACAAAAGAAAAACGAAGCGTGATTTTTTCAAATCAAAAAATTGAAAAAATCGTCTTGACAGGGGAGGCGGCGTGTGCTATGATAACCATCGTCACAACCGATTTTAGGAGGAAAGAGTATGTCAACCTATATGCCGAAGGCCGGCGAGATCAGCCGCAACTGGTATGTGCTTGACGCCGCCGGCAAGCCGCTCGGCCGTCTGGCCGCCGAGGCCGCCACGCTCCTGCGCGGCAAGCATAAGCCCATCTTCGCGCCCCACGTCGACTGCGGCGATCACGTCATCGTCGTCAACGCCGCCCAGGTCGTCCTGACCGGCTCCAAGCTGGACAAGAAGTTCTATTACCGTCATACCGGGTACATCGGCGGTCTCAAGGCCACCAAGTACCGCACCCTCATGGCCACCCGTCCCGAGCTGGCTGTCGAGCTTGCCGTCAAGGGCATGGTCCCCGACACCACCATCGGCCGCAAGGCCCTGACCCGTCTGTCCGTCTTTGCCGGCCCCGAGCATAACCACGCCGCGCAGAAGCCGGAAGTCCGGGAGTTTTAAGAGAGGGAGGCAGTAAGCATGTTTGATTCCAATCCTTATTTCTACGGCACCGGCCGCCGCAAGAGCTCCGTCGCGCGCGTGCGTGTCTATGCCAACGGCACCGGCAAGATCACCATCAACGATCGTGATATTGACGAGTACTTCGGCCTCGAAACGCTCAAGCTGATCGTGCGCCAGCCCCTTGCGCTGACCGATTCCGAGGGCAAGTTCGACATCGTCTGCTCCGTCGCGGGCGGCGGCGTCACAGGCCAGGCCGGCGCCATCCGCCACGGCCTCTCCCGCGCCCTGCTCCAGTATGAGCCGGAGTTCCGCGCCGCCCTCAAGAAGGCCGGCTTCCTCACCCGCGATCCTCGTATGAAGGAGCGCAAGAAGTACGGACTGAAGGGCGCCCGTCGCGCACCGCAGTTCAGCAAGCGCTGACCAACGCTTTGTTGCTGCGGATTCCGCAGGTGGGCCTCGCGGCAAAGCCGCTTCGGTCAAAACGGGGAACGTGCCACCGGCACGTTCCCTTTTCGTTTCGACAGTTCAGCAAGCGCTGACGAAAGCGTTACCATTGCGCTTTCCGCGAGCGGGCCTCGCGGCAAAGCCGCTTCGGTCAAAACGGGGGAATGTGCCACCGGCACATTCCCTTTTCCGTTTCGACAGTTCAGCAAGCGCTGACGGTTTCTCGCCGTTTCACTTTCCGAATACGGACCCTCGTCAAACCGGAGGATGCGCCAAACGGCGCATCCTCTCTTTCTTTCGACGGGAACGTTTTTTGCTTCTATGGCCATTGTGCAAAAGCGCAACAAAAACACCCCAATTTTGTGCGAACTGACAATAGACGGCCGGGAAACAATCGGGTATAATGATTATGCTTAAGTATAAATTGGGGCGTTTTCTTTACGTATCGCTTCCTATCCGATATAGCAGGAGGTCATTCTTATGCGCTTTGAGCAGCCCGCGTGGGAGATTCTGCACTTTTTGAACGAGGACGTTGTCTGTGCCAGCGATGGCGGTATCGATCTTCCGGGGCAGAACGTCGGCGGCGGCACCGATCATAACATTGACACGCCCCAGGGCACCGGCGGCATTTCCGGCCCTGTCGTTCCCATTCCCTGACCCTGCTTTTCCGATTGCGAGCCGCCTCCCCGTGGGGCGGCTTTTTGTGTTCGGTTCTGACTTGACGAGACCGTGTCCGTCAGCTATAATATCCTTGTGAACAGGAGGGGAGCGCCATGGAAAAGTTTGAAGCGCCGGTGTGGGAGGTCGTCCTTTTTTCCGACGACGTCATCCGCACCAGCAAAACGCTGCCCATCGATTGGTTCCATACCAACGGCGTCCCCGACCCCGATCCCAAGCAACCCACCTGACCGGTTTGGAGGAAAGGATCATGAAACGTTGGATCACCATTGTTCTCGTGCTGGCTCTGATGGCGGCGCTTGCCGCGGGCTGTGCCGCGCCGGGCGGCGCTTCCTCTTCATCGGAGGCGGCCTCCGGGTCTTCGGCGCAGGAGCTCGGCTCGGGCATTGATCTGCCTACCGTCTCCATCGACGATTTGATCGAGCAGGGGGAGAGCGACGCGTCCTCCCGGAGCACCTCTTCCCAAGGAGCCGCTTCCCGGAGCACTTCTTCGCAAGGGCCCGCTTCACAGACGGAGAGCGTGTCCTCGCCGCAGCAGGCGTCCTCCGGCGCCGCCTCTTCGTCGGGACAGACTCTGCCCATCGACTGGTTCTCCTCGCACTGACCGACCGATACAACGCCCTTTTTGTCATCGCAGAAAGGGCGTTTTCGGTTGACAAAAAATGAGTTTTGGGGTATCATACAAAAATGTAGTATGATATACGCTTACCGTGCGAATCAAACCTTACCTGTTTGGGGGAAAATTATGCAAACGGAAAAGAAAGATAAGTTCTTCGATCTGATGGAACTGCTCTACCGGTTCCGTCGGTATTGGATCGTGATCGTCGTGTGTGCGATCGTCGCGGGCGCGGGTGCTTTCCTGTACACCAAGCTGGCCATCACCCCGCTGTATGAGGCCACCTGCCGTATGATCGTCATCACCCGCGTCGACGCCAACGACAACGTCACGCAGGATCAGCTGTCCTCCGCCGAAACCATCATCGGCACCTATAAGGAGATCCTGCTCGGACGGGGCTTCCTCGATCACGTGCTGGAGAAGCTCAACTACAGCGAGAGCGAGATGAACTACACCGCCCTGCGCAGCCGCATCTCGGTGGGCACCGTCACGGGGACCCAGTTGATGCACATTGCCGTGCGGGACCCCGATCCCCGCCGCGCCGCCCGGATCGCCGGTGTGATCTACGCCGAAGCGCCCTCCTATATCAAGGACAAGGCCATCATCGGCTCCTGCGAGGCGGTGGAGAAGGTGCAGGCCGGCGCCAACCCCGTCTACCCGAGCTGGAAGCGGAACACAGGGCTCGGGATTCTGCTCGGCTTGCTGCTGCCCATGGCCTTCATCACGCTGAAGATGGTCTTTGAGAACACCTACAAGACCGACGCCGATGTCAAAATGGATCTGGATCTGCCCGTGCTGGGCGTGATCCCCGCCATGGACTTCAGCAGGATCGCCGATGAGAAAAAGAAGAAGGGGGGCGCCGCACAATGAGCAAGCTCACAAAGAGACGCCATCACAAGAGCGGCAGTTTGGAGGCCCGCCAGTCTATCCTGACGCCGGATTCGCCCTTCTCCTACGCCGAAGCGTACAAGATCTTCCGCACCAACCTCAGCTTCGTCACCGGCGGCTCCGGCTGCAAGAAGATCACCATCACCAGCACCCTGCCCAACGAGGGCAAGAGCGTGCTGTCCATCAATCTCGCCATCACCCTGGCGGAGAACGGCTCCCGTGTTCTGCTGGTGGACGCCGATATGCGCAACCCCTCCATCCACCGCTACCTGCGGGTCAAGGACGGGCACAGCCGCGGGCTGTCCACCGTCCTGAGCGGCGAGATCGATCTGAGCGAGTGCGTCTTCTTCCATCCCAAGTATCAGTTCAGCTTCATCGTCGCGGGCAGCGTGCCGCCCAACCCCAGCGAGCTGCTCGACTCCGACGCCATGGCGAAGACCATGGAGACGCTTTCCGCCAACTTCGACTATATCATCATCGACACGCCGCCCGCCGGCATGGTGACCGACGCGCTGGTGCTCAGCCGCTGCGTGGACGGCACCGTCCTCGTCGTTCAGCAGGCCGCCACCCACCGCAACCAGGTCCGCGCCGTCAAGCAGAGCTTCGACGGCGTGGGCGCCAAGATCCTCGGCGTGGTGCTCAACCGCTGCAACCTGCAGGACATGAACGAGCATTATTCCTACCGCAGCGGCTATTATCACTACAGCTACACCTACGGCCACGACGAAGGCAAGTAGGAGGACGGCGCCATGATCGATCTGCATACCCATATCCTGCCGGGCATCGACGACGGCGCCGAGAACGAGACCACGTCCCTGCGCATGCTGCTTATGCAGCAGCGCGAGGGCGTGGATCGTCTGTTTTTGACGCCCCATTTTGATTGCCGGAAGGGCAGCGTGGAGGAGTTCCTGCGCCGCCGGGAGGACGCCTTCGACCGGCTGCGCCGCGCTGCCGCCGGATCGGCGACGCCCGAGATGAAGCTGGGCGCCGAGGTGCGCTTTTCCCCGGAATTGATGCGGGAGGATCTCTCGCGGCTGACGTTGGGCGGGAGCGACTACCTCCTGCTTGAATTGTCCCCCCGCCGCTATCCGGCGGTGCTGGAGGAGGCGGTCGAGGAGATGCTCGATCGGGGGTATATTCCCATCCTCGCGCACGTGGAGCGGTTCTTTTATTTCTGCGGCCATCCCGATCTGCTCGCCGGTCTCATCGAGCAGGGCGCGCTCGCGCAGGTGTCCGCCGACGTGGTCATCGACCGCAAGCGTTTTTCCTTTTCTCACGCCTGCATCAAGCACGATCTGGCGCAGTTCGTCGCCTCCGATGCTCACAACACCGATGTGCGGCCTCCCAATCTTGGCCGGGCGGCCGCCAAGCTGCCGGACGTCTTCCGTCGCCGCATGAACGCCTTTTTGAACGCCGTGTGGGAGGGAAGGGACGTCCCTTCCGCGCCCGACCCGAGCACGCCCAACCCCTTCTTCTGCCGCCGTCCGTGAAGAACGACCCCCCGCGAAGCCCGCGGGGGTCGCTTTTTACTCAAATGGTCAAAGAAGGTCAAAAAATATTTTGAAAAATTTGTCACACCCTATTGACAAGGACGGCGGCGCGTGATAAAGTATACTCAAGTTAGCACTCTACCGCTACGAGTGCTAAACCGCGAAAGACACGCATCAGCCCGAAAGGAGGGACCGACATGGCGTTGTCGCCGCGCAAGGAGAATATTTTGGCCACCGTGGTGCGCAACTATATCCGCAGCGGGGAGCCGGTCGGCTCCAAGTCCCTGTGCGAGGAGCTGGGCGGCGTGTCCAGCGCCACCATCCGTAACGAGATGAGCGAGCTGGATTCGCTGGGCTACCTGGCTCAGCCCCACACCTCGGCCGGCCGGATCCCGACCGATCGCGCCTTCCGGCTCTACATCGACCGGCTGATGAAGCCCCACCGCCTGACCGAGAAGGAGGAGCGCCTGCTCGACTCTCTGCTCCCGCCGCCCGATAACGACAGCGAGCGCACCCTGCGCCGCACCGCCAAGGCGCTCGCCGACGTCGCCCACTGCGCCGCCTTCTATACCGAAGAGGCGGGCAGCGGGATCCGCATCCACAAGGTCGAACTCATCCCCATGAGCAGCCGTACCGCGCTGTTGGTGCTGGTGACCTCGGACGGGGACGTCCACAGCCGGATGTTCCACTTTCAGGCGCCGCTGACGCCCGCGCTGATCGAGCGTTTCCTCTCCCTGGTGGACACGAAGCTGATCGGGCTGTCGGTGTCCGACGTACAGCCCGCCCTGTTGCAGACGCTGGTCGCCGGGGCAGGGGAGAGCGCCCTGCCGCTGACGCCGCTGATCGCGGCGCTGGCCGACCGGATCGAGGAGACCTGCGAGTCGCGCATCGAGCTGGTGGGGCAGTCCAATCTCCTGCTGTGCGGCGAGTTTTCTCCCATGCGGGTGCGTGAGATCCTCGATCTCTTCCTGCGGCGGGAGGAGGTGCTGACCATGCTGGAGGTGTGGCACCGGGAGATCGGCGTCTTGTTGGGCGGCGACACCGCCTATCCCGCGCTGGCGTCCACCGCGTTGGCTATGGCCCGCTACCGCCTGCCCGACCACCGCACCGGCTACGTTGGCCTGCTCGGGCCCTGCCGGATGGATTACAGCGTCATCCTGCCGACGCTTCGGTACGTCACCGGCGTGCTGAACACGGGCAGCGGCGCGCTGAAGAAAGGACATACAGTATGAGCGAAGATACCAAGACCGCTCCCACCCCCGCGGAGGAGCCGAAGGCCAAAAAGCCGTCCCCCAAAAAGCCGAATGAAAAGGAGAAACTCAAGGCCGAGCTGGAGCAGACCAAGGATCTGCTGCTGCGCACGGCGGCGGAGTACGACAACTTCAAGCGCCGCTCCGAGAAGGAGAAGCAGATCGGAAGAGCGTCGTGTAGGGAAAGAG
>CAMHOI010000052.1 GCA_946186725.1 uncultured Clostridia bacterium | reverse complement strand
CGTTATTCTACCACACCCGTCCGAGGTTGTCAAGGACTTTTTCACAAACTTTTCCCGGGAAAGGAAAACCGCCCGGCGAAGCGTCGCTGCCGGGCGGCTCTATCAGTTTTTCAAGCTCTGCAGGGGAGCCGGCAGGCGGCCGCCCCGGTGAATAAAGACGGCGGGGGAGTAGGTGTTGACCGGCATGACCGGCCCCTCGCCCAGTAATCCGCCGAAGGAGAGCGTATCTCCCGCCTTCTTCCCGATGGCGGGGATCAGGCGCACGGCGGTCGTCTTGGAGTTGACCATGCCGATGGCCGCCTCGTCCGCGATGATGGCGGAGAGCACCTCGGGGGTGGTGTCGCCCGGCACGTTGATCATGTCCAGCCCCACCGAGCAAACGGCGGTCATGGCCTCCAGCTTCTCGATGGTCAGCGCCCCGCGGGTGGCGGCGGCGATCATGCCGGCGTCCTCGGTCACGGGGATGAAGGCGCCCGACAGCCCGCCCACGTGGGAGGAGGCCATCACGCCGCCCTTTTTGACCGCGTCGTTGAGCAGGGCCAGGCAGGCGGTCGTCCCGCAAGCGCCGCAGGACTCCAGCCCCATCTCCTCCAGGATGTGCGCCACCGAGTCGCCCACGGCGGGCGTCGGCGCGAGGGAGAGATCGACGATGCCGAAGGGTACGCCAAGCCGGCCGGCCGCCTCCTTGGCGACGAGCTGGCCCATGCGCGTGATCTTGAAGGCGGTGCGCTTGATGAGGTCGGCCACCTCGGTGACGGAGGCGTCGGGGCCCAGCTTGTGCAGGGCGGCGCGCACCACGCCGGGGCCGGAGACGCCCACGTTGATGACGCATTCCGCCTCGCCCACGCCGTGGAAGGCGCCCGCCATGAAGGGATTGTCCTCCGGTGCGTTGCAGAACACGACCAGCTTGGCCGCGCCGATGCAGTTGCGGTCCTTGGTTTCCTCGGCGCACAGGCGGATGATCCGTCCCATGCGGGCGACGGCGTCCATGTTGATGCCCGCCTTGGTCGAGCCGACGTTGACCGAGGAGCAGACCCGTTCCGTCACGCTCAGCGCGCGGGGAATGCTCTCGATGAGCGCCTCGTCACCGTGGGCAAAGCCCTTTTGCACCAGGGCGGAGTAGCCGCCGATGAAGTTGACGCCGGCGGTCTGCGCGGCCTTTTCCAGCGTCAGCGCGAAGCGGACGGGATCGTCGTTTGGACAGGCGGACGCCAGAAAGGCGATGGGCGTCACGGCGATCCGCTTGTGGATGATGGGAACGCCGTATTCCTTCTCGATCTCGTCGCACACGGGCACGAGACGGGCGGCGTACTGCGTGATCTTGCGGTAGATTTTCTCGCACGCGGCGTCGATGTCGCTGTCGATGCAGTCGAGCAGGGAGATCCCCATGGTGACCGTGCGAATGTCCAGATGCTCGTTCTGGATCATGGATATGGTTTCGAGAATGTCGTTGGTGTTGATCATATCGCGTCCTCAGATCCTGTGCATGGAGTTGAAAACGTCCTCGTGCATGACGTGCACCTGCAGGGCGTTCTCCTCGCCGATCCGGTTCGCTTCGTCCACAAAGACGGCGAAATCGGTGTTGATATGGTCGATGTCGCACATCATGATCATGCAGAAGTACTCCTGCATGACGGTCTGGGTGACGTCGTCGATGTTGACGTTGCGCGCGGCGCATAGGTTGGCGATCTTGGCGAGGATACCGACGGTGTCCTTGCCGATGACCGTGATGACGGCTTTCATAACGGATTCCTCCTTACCGATGGATAACCCATTGTACCACGAAGGGAGCGTAAAAGAAAGACCCCAAATGGAAAAAGATTGTATTTCACGCCCGTGTGTGCTATAATAAACCGACTTATCGGGAGGAGACGCTGCGCGCGGCCTCGCCGCGCCTTTTGCCGACGTCCGCTCCGTCCGTTTCCCATCTCATAATAAGGAGAGGATCTTATGAAAGAGAAATTGCTTGCCCTGCTCAACGAGGATGCCCGCTATACCGCCGCCGAACTGGCGACCATGCTCGGCGTCGGCGAGGGGGAGGTCCGCGACGCGGTCGCCGAGCTGGAGAAGAGCGGCGTCATCCGCGGCTATAAGACCCTCATCGACTGGGCGAGCGTGGACGACGTCCACGTCACCGCCATCATCGAGCTGAAGATCGTGCCCCAGGCGGACGAGGGCTTCGAGCAGATCGCCGAGCGGATCGCCGGCTTCGAGCACGTTGAGTCGGTCTATCTGATGTCGGGCGGCTACGATCTGTGCGTGATCGTCACCGGCCAGACCTTCCAGAAGGTCGCCATGTTCGTCGCCAAGCGCCTGGCCACCATGGACGGCGTGACCTCGACGGCGACTCACTTCGTCCTGCGCCGGTACAAGGATATGGGCGTCGCCATGTGCGACAGCCCCGATGATAGAGGGAGAATCTCGCTGTGATGGATCTTTCGCGCTTTCTGAATCCCGATGTGGTCGCCCTGCGTCCCTCCGGGATCCGGAAATTTTTTGACATCGCGGAAACGATGGACGACGTCATTTCTCTGGGCGTCGGCGAGCCGGATTTCGCCACCCCCTGGCACATCCGCCAGGCGGGCATCCAGTCCATCGAGGACCGCAAGACGCGCTATACTGCCAACCGCGGCCTGCACGCCCTGCGGGAGGAGATCGCCGCCTATATGCGGCGCCGCTTCGGACTGACCTACGACCCTGCGAGCGATGTTCTGGTCTCGGTGGGCGGCAGCGAGGCCATCGACGCGGCCGTGCGCGCCCTCGTCTGCCGCGGAGATGAGGTCATCCTGCCCCAGCCGAGCTTCGTATGCTATGAGCCCATCGTCCGTATGGCGGGGGGCGTTCCCGTTGTGCTCGAAACCAGGGCGGAGAACGAGTTTCGCCTCACGCCTGCCGAGCTGGAGGCCGCGCTGACCGAGCGCACCAAGCTCCTCGTGTTGCCCTATCCCTGCAACCCGACCGGCGCCGTCATGGAGCGCGCCGATCTGGAGGGGATCGCCCGCGTCATCCGGGAGCACGATCTGTTCGTGCTGTCGGACGAGATCTATGCCGAACTGACCTACGGTGTCGACCATGTCTCCATCGCCTCTCTGGATGGGATGCGGGATCGCTGCGTGGTCGTCAACGGCTTCTCCAAGACCTATTCCATGACCGGCTGGCGCCTCGGCTACGCCTGCGGCCCGGCCGACGTGCTGACCCAGATGACCAAGATCCATCAGTTTGCCATCATGTGCGCCCCCACCACCGCGCAGTACGCCGCCATCGAGGCCCTCAGGAACGGCGATGAGGACGTGCAAAAGATGCGCGCCCAGTATGACGCGCGCCGCCGCATCATGGTGGACGGGTTCAACAAGATCGGCATGGATTGCTTTGAGCCGAGGGGCGCCTTTTACGCCTTCCCGTCCATTCGCCGCAGCGGCATGACCTCGGACGAATTCTGCGAAAAACTGCTCTACTCCCAACACGTCGCCATCATCCCCGGCACCGCCTTCGGCGCCTGCGGGGAGGGCTTTGTGCGGGCTTCCTACTGCTACTCCGTCTCGCATATCAAGGAGGCGCTTTCGCGCATCGAGGCCTTTCTGCGGGAGATCGGGTCGTGAACGCCCTGACGGTCCGCGCCTGCGCCAAGCTCAACCTGACACTCGACGTGACCGGACGCCGTCCCGACGGCTATCATGACGTGCGCATGGTCATGCAGTCGGTGGATCTGTGCGACACCCTGACCGTCTCCCTCGGGGGAGAGGGGATCGCCGTCGACTGCGGGTCGTTGTCCGGGGAGGACAACCTCGCTTATCGCGCCGCTGTCCGCTACCGTGACGCGGCGTGCTATGAGGGCGGCGTGCATATCGCCGTTGAAAAGCGGATCCCGGTCTGCGGCGGCATGGGCGGCGGCAGCGCCGACGCGGCGGCCGTGCTGGCTGCGCTCGACCGTCTGATCGGCGTCGTCCCGCACGACGCTTTGGAGCGCATCGCCCTCTCACTCGGCGCCGACGTCCCCTTCGCCCTCACGGGCGGCACCGCCCTCGCCGCAGGCGTCGGGGAGCGGCTGAGACCCTTGCCCCATTTGCCCGATTGCGCTTTTTTGCTGGTCAGCGCCGGTGAAAAGCCGTCCACGGGCGCCATGTTCGCCCGACTGGATCAACTGTCTGATCGCGCACATCCCGACGTCGAGGAGGTCGCCCGTGCGATAACGGCGGGAGATTTGCCTGCCGCGGCGCGCGGCTTTGCCAATTCCTTCGCACCGCTGTGGGACAACGCACTCTCCCGCGCTGCCCGGCGACAAATGACAGAGAACGGCGCGCTGTCCGTCTCGCTGTCGGGCGCAGGGCCGACGATCTTCGGCACCTTTGCGGATGCGGAGACGGCCCGCAACTGTCAGACGGCGATGGGCGAGATCCCGACCATCCTGTGTCGTCCCGCCCGCCAAAGTCTTTTTTTTGAATAGAAGTGAAAAACCGTCCGATACTCCAGGTGAGAAAGGACGGTTTTTCTTATGGAAAAGCGATTGCATTTGTCTCTGATCCTCGGCCTGCTTCTGAGTGCGCTGTTGGCCTTGACCGGCTTCGACGTCCATTGCGACGCCATCCGCACCCACGTGCTGCGCCTGCATATCCTCGCCAATTCCGATTCCGCCGAGGATCAGGCGACCAAGCTGGCCGTGCGCGACCGCATTCTTTCGGAGTGCGGCGATCTTTTTACCGAGGTCAATGGCTTTGACGCCGCCGTCGCGCAGGCCAGGGTCAATCTGCCCGCGCTGGAGGCCGCAGCCCGAAAAGAACTGGACGCGCGGGGGATCGACCAGCCCGTTTCCGTTGCGTTGGCGCCCGTGTCCTTCGAGACGCGCACCTATGACGACGTGACGCTGCCCGCCGGGGAATATACCGCACTGCAGGTGACCATCGGAGAAGGGAAGGGGCACAACTGGTGGTGCGTATGCTACCCCAATCTTTGCATCCCGGCCGCCTCGCAGACCAAAGAGGTCACCCGCGCGCTTGAGGATAAGGACGCCGACGTCGTGACGCATTCCGGGCGGTATGAGATCCGCTTCCGCATCGTGGAATGGTATCAGCAGCTGCGGGAATGGTTTACGCACAGAAAAAGCAGGCAAGGATGCGCCTTGCCTGCTTTTCTCTGGGAATGATTTACAATTTCTCGGGAACGATGGGCCAAAGGTCGGTGAAGACGGCAATGTGACCGGGGGTGATGACCCGATCCTCATGCATACAGCCGAAATACCACTGTTTGAATCGGCAGGAGCGGTTGATCTCCTCCAAATAACCGTTGAGCTTGTTCACGCGGTCCATCTTGCCCATTCGCATGAGCATGGAGCTTTTGACCAGTGAGGGCGGCTCGTGGGTGAGAATGACGTCAACCTCGCCGCCGACCTCGTCCAGGTTCTCCACGCCCTCCTTCATTTCGTCGGGTGTGGGCAGCTCTTCCTTCCACCAGGTCTTGCGCTCCACGCGCATTTCCTTGTCCTCGCTCTCGCCGCCGCCGAAGACGAAGTAGCGCACGCCCTCGATGGTGAACACCTGCCCGCGGCAGAGATGATAAAGACTGCCTGAGATGCGGTGGACCCGTCCGCCCTTCCATACCGTTTGACGGTAACTGTACAGCCGGTCGAAATTCTCATGGGTCCCGTCCAGAAAGCAGACGTTGTATTTGCGTCCGCCCAGTTCCTCCAGGATCTTGGTCTCGCGGGAGCTTCCGTCCCAAATGAAACCGAAGTCGCCGCACACGATCAGCGTGTCGCCCGACTTCAGCTTTCGCAGCTGCTTGTCATAGAGTCGATCCTCGTCCGCGTGCATGTCACCCGTGATGTAGACCATGGCGGTTTCACCTCCCGAAAAAGAGAGAAAAGTGATGAAAAAACACTTTTCAACTTCTCTGCAATCTGCTATAATTTGATTGTACTCACCATTTTACACGATTCCCGGAGAGATTTCAATGAAAAAAACGACATTTGTCATTTCCATTGTTTTGATAGCCGTTCTGCTCTTCTCCCAGGTGACCGCGTCGGCCTACACGCCGACCTTTGAGGTCATTGCCCCCAACGTTTGCCTGATGAACCTGGATACCGGTTACGTGCTGTATCAGAAAGGGGAAGATGAGCGGATCGCGCCCGCTTCCACCTGCTTTTTGATGGTCGCCCTCGTTACGGCGGAGAACCTGTCCGACTGGTCGGAGACCGTCACCATCCGCAAGGCGGATTCCGACTCCCTTTTGGGCACCGGCGCCCTGGTCAGCAACCTCAAGGACGGGGAGCAGGTCACTGTGGAGCAGCTGCTTCATTTTCTGCTGATCTCCTCCTACAACGACGTGGCGCTGTATCTGGCCAACCGCGTGGCGGGCGGCGAGGAGCTTTTCGTCGAGCTGATGAACGAGAAAGCGGCCGAGCTTGGCATGAGCGGCACGCAGTACGTGACTCCCGTCGGCCTCACGCGTGAGGGGCAGTTCACCACCGTGAGCGACATGATGAAGCTCGGCAAGGCCGCCTTTGCCAACGAGGCGCTGACCGCCATCATGGCCAAGGCCCGCTTTACCGTTCCCGCCACCAATCTCAGCGGGGAGCGCATTCTGCCCAACACCAACTACATGGTGGACAGTTACACCAGCCACTATTACAAGCGTATGGTCGCCGGCAAAACCGGCAACGGAGACGAGGGCCGTTGCCTGATCTCAACGGCCGCCCGCGACGGGGAGCATTATCTTTGCGCCGTAGCGCGCTGCCCGTCCGACTCCCGTCAGGAATTTACGGACACGCGCAATCTGTATGAATGGGCGTTTGACAGTTTCCGGTATAAGACCGTGCTGTCCAAAGGCGATCTGGTCGACATTTCGGTCTCTGTCAACTATTCCTGGGACGTGGATGAAATGACTCTCTGTGCCGGCAACACCGTGACCGCGCTGTTGCCGAAGGATGCGGATCTGTCCACCGTTGAGTATAAGGCGACGCTCAACGACGCCTACGATGCCCCTGTTAAGGAGGGCGACGTGATGGGTACGGCGGACATCGTTTTCGCGGGGGAGACGATCGGCGTCGTCCAGTT
>CAMHOI010000051.1 GCA_946186725.1 uncultured Clostridia bacterium | reverse complement strand
CCATCCTCTACGCCTTCGCCCCCGCGAGCGGCGAGGACATCGCCGACTACTCCCTCAAAGTGAAGGTCGACGACGTTACCTACACCTACGGCGCCGCCGACTTTGAGAAAAACGCGGGGACGTATCTCTTCCGTTTCCGTGAGCTGCTTCCGACCCAGATGGAATCGACGGTGGAGGCGTGGTTTGTCAACGGCTCCGGAACAGCGGTCAGCACCGGGCTGCGTTACAGCGTAGCCAGTTACGTCTATCAGTGCTGGTGCGACCGCGCGAGCGAGCCGGTCCTGAACGCGCTGACCCAGGCCCTGCTGCGCTACGGCAACGCCTGCGACAAATACTTCAACGAGATCATCGACTACTTCGACGTCGACGCCGCCTTCGCGGCCTCGGGCCGGAGCATGACCGCCGACAACTCCGACCTCTTCCCGGCGGGCGAGGAGGGCTACCGCGTCAACGGCGGGCCCTATCTGGTGGACTACGACACCATCTTCCGTCTGGCCGGGGCCAACGTTGCGGGCGACGGCTCCGTCAAATGGAAGGACTACCGAAAACTCGGCGGTAATCAGCCCGGGACTTACGCTTCGGCAGACCGATTTGACGGCGTCGTCCCCGTTTCCAAGCTGAACGATCCCCTGTTCATGTCCACCGCTCTGCCCAGCGAGGCGACCACCTACATGTCCTACCGCGTCAACGCTACCAACATGTATCCGCCCCGCGACGGCAACACCAAGGCGATGACCATCGGTGCCATCTATCGCAACCAGAATGACGTCCCTGCCGACGATCAGCCCATCACCATCTGCATCCGCAACTTCCGCCTGCTCTACCATTCCGCCGCCACCGGCTGGATCATGGCGCACCAGATCGCCGTGCCGACCGAGGGCATGGTCAACAATCTGTATAACCTGCCCTGGAACGGCTCCAGCACCACCGTCAGCTCCGGACAGATCACCCGTCTGAGCGACCACGTCGAGATCGCCCTGACCGGTGCCGACTTCAACGGCAAAAGCACCGGCGGCAGCGAGGCATGCCTCCATATTTGGGCCGCCAACGCCCTCTTCTCCGACTTCGGACTGACCGCCGCCGACGTGGACGGCATCGTCTCCGCGTACGAGTGCTGGGTCAAGGAGCCCGAGGCCGCCGGCAAGGTGGTCTGCACCATCGGCTGCGATCTGCGTCCCTCCGCCGTGCCGAGCTCGATCGACAACGACGACGTCGTCGATCAGGTCTTCTCGGGCCGCAACTACCTGATGACCACGCAGCCCCGCTGGGCGTTGGGCCACAACGTCGGCCCCGCCGCCTACGACACCGTCATGGACACCGAGACCGTACAGTCCCTGATCGGGCTGAACTGAAAGGGGCCTCTATTATGCGCTTTTCTCTGGACGAAGCGGTCAGGAGCGCCGGGCTGACTCCGGCCGATGACGTTTCCGCCTGCCTCCCCGCCGCCGCGGACGACGTCGTCATTGACGGCGGCCCCTACCGGCTCAACGCCGAATCGCTGGACCGCCTGACCCGCGTCAAGGTCAGCGGGCAGGGTTCGGTCATTTGGGCCGGACACCGCCTGCTGAACAGCAAAAACAATCCCGATCCCTTCGACGGGATCGTTCCCGTGAGCAAGCTCCGCGATCCCTTTTTCCTCTCCATGGTCCTGCCGAGCGAGGCGCAGACCTACATGACCTGGCGAGTCAACGGGGAGAACATGGTCCCCGCCTCCAAAGAATACGACCAGCTCCTTTCCATCGGCGCCGTCTACAAGGTCGCGGACGCCGAGATCGAGGACGACGAGCCCATCACTGTCTGTCTGGGGCGCATCCTGCTGCTGACCTGCACCGGAGAGGGATGGGCGGTCGCCGACGATCAGCCCCATCCCGCCCCGCCGAAGGCGCTTTACTACCTTCCCTGGGAGCTGGAGCACACCGTGGGCGTGCTGCACCTGCCCGAGGAACAGGCAGCGGTCTTTGACGACCGCATCGAGGTCCGCCTGACGGGCTCCGACCTGACGGGCGCGCCCGCCCGCGACAAGGGCGCGGTGGGCACCATTCTCCACTTCTGGGGGCACAACACCCACCTCGACGGCGGCGCCGTCAAGGGATGCCTGGTGGCCTACACCGCCTGGGTCAAGGAGCCCTCCGCCGTCGGCAAGGTCGCCGCGGCCATCGGCGCCGACTGGCGCGCGCCCGGCAATCCCCGTGCCGTGCAGGCCTTTTCGGGCCGCAACTGGCTGCTGACCAACGAGCCGCGCGTCATCCTCGGCCACAACGTCGGGCCGAAGGCCTACGACGCCGTCATGGATGAGGACGCTGTCCGGGCCCTGCTTGGGATCCGATAACAAAACCCGCCCCGGGGCCGTAAGGAAGGCATCCCGGGGCGGCTCTCTTCTGAACGGAAGAGGATCTGACGCGGAACCGGCGCGGCCTTGCAATCGCGCCGGTTTTTCTTTACCCCGCGCCTGCCGCTCAGCGGCGCGTCGGCTTGGCTCCTGCTTGACAGCGAGCGGCCGGTATGATATGCTGATGGCGGATTCTCAAACGGAAAAGGAGTGATCGGCATGCGTCAAATCTCTGTCAGGAACAAGAAGATCCTCTTGACTCTCGCCCTTATCGGCGCCGCCATGGCCGCGATCAGCTTCTGCGTCATCGTCGCCTATTACATCGACCTCAATCCCCCGCTGAACGCCGTTCTTCTCTCCATCGCCCGGCCCCTTGCCATGACGGGATGCGCGCTGGCCTACTTCGTGCTGTGCTGCCGGATCGAGCGCACGCCCGCGCTGACCCTGCTGCCGCTCGCCGCCTATTACTGCGCCACGGCGTGCTTCGCCTTTTTCTTCCGCCGCAGCGTCAACGTGATAAACGTGACCAAATACGCGGTCTTTTTCCTCTTCCTGCTCTTTGGCCTGCTGACCATGAGGGGACTGCTCAAGGGCGTGTGGCGCCTGCTGACCCTGCTGACCGGGCTCGGGAGCATGGGACTGCGGATCTATATCCTCGTCGCGGCGGGGATGTCCGTCGCCCGCATGGGCGCCACGCCGGACGTGCCCGCCCGGGTGGTCGCCGCCAACGTGATGGCTCTGCTCCCCTATCTGGCGGAGCTGCTCCTGCTCGCCGCGATGATCCTCTCCGTCTTCTTCGTCCGCCGCGAGGGCGAGAGCGCCGCATGAGCCGCGACGTCTACGCCGAGGAGGCGAGGCGCCGCTGGGGCGGCACCGAAGCGTGGCGCGCCTTTGAGGCCAAGGGGAGCGACCCCGCCGCCGCAGCCGAAGGGCTGACCGCACTCTTCGCCCGCCTGGGCACGCTGAAGGAGAGCGACCCCTGCTCGCCCGAGGCGCAGGAGGCGATCGCCGACCTGCAGCGTTATATCACCGCCCGCTTCTACCCCTGCACCGGCGAGATCCTCGCGGGGCTGGGCGAGATGTACGCCGCCGACGGGCGTTTCACGGCCTTCATCGACGCCGCGGGCGGCCCCGGTACCGCCCGCTTCGCCAGCGCCGCCATCCGGGCGTACTGCGCAACACCCTAACAGCAAAAAAGACCGCTTCCGCGGTCTTTTTTTGCGTCGTTATCCTTCCGCGTCCATCAGCGTGCCGAGAAAGACGGGCACGCCGTCGCGCTGGATCAGATAGACGAAGGGACGATCCAGCCGGACGGTCTTCTTTTCTGTCAGGGCGGCCTTCCTGTTCATAATCACGGCGGCGGCCGCGGCGGCACAGGTGCCCTTCTCGTCCACCTCAAGGAAGGTCTTGTGCAGCACGGCGCTGATATACAGCCCCGCGCTGATGCCGGAGAAGTCTGCCGACTGCGTAAAGGCGTCGGTCATGCCCATCGCTGACAACGCCTGCCTCAGATCGGCGCTGAACTCCGTCCTGAACCTGGGCAGGGCCACGTCCACGTCAAGACGCCGCGCACTCTCCGTCAGGGCTTGCAGCGCCGCCCCGTCGAGCGAGGCGACAAGGTCGTCCACCGTCACGCCCGCCTTGGGCAGCAGGGCCGCAAAGGTATAGCCGCCCGCGTAGGGCTTGATAAAGCCGGTCGCCTTGTCGTTCTCCAGGTAGACGTCCACGCTTCCGCTCATGAAATCGGCCGCCTGCCGGATGCCGTCCTCGCGGATGAAATCACGCTTGACGACGTCCTCCTTTCGGAAGGACTGCTCCCACGTCCCGTCAAAGGCAAGGGCGTTGACCAAGATCATATCCGCGTCGGTCGGCGCGCGATCCAAGATTCCGGGGATCCTGCCGCCGGTGTGCACACTGACCCAGTCGTTGATCTCCCGGCGGATGCTCGCGTCAAACGGGGCGCGGTAGGCGCCCGCGCCGTACCAGTCGGCGTTGGTTTGCAGAAAGGCGGGCTCTGGCGTAAAGTCAACGGCGTCCCGGAACCAGATGGCGTTGGCCATCCTGAGGGGGTCGTCCTCCGCCGTAACGCGGCAGGCGTGTATCAGGTTGTTCAGCTCGGCAGACGACAGCCCCAAGGTCTGTTCCATCTGCACGAGGGTGCCTCCGCGGGCGCCGTTGGCGGTCATGCCCAGCGCCGCGAGCACCGAAAGGGGCGAGATCAGCGCGTTCTCGCCCTCTTTTTTCGTCTGTTTCAAGAGCCGGAAAGCGAAATCCACCGTCGCGGCCCGCTCCGCCTGCGAGGCGGCGCGCGCAGAGACCCTCTGCGCCGTGATTCCCGCCATCAGATTGGTTGTCCCGCTGCCCCCGCCGACAGACGCGGTGCTCACCGGCTCGATGCCCGGCCCTCCCCGAGCCCCGTCCGAGGCGTCGGTCTGCGCTTGTGCACAGCCCACCGGCAGCGCCAGCAGAAGCGCCGCCAGAAGAATCGCGGTCACGCGTCGAGCGTTCATTGGATCCCCTCCTTCTCCTCTTATACGAAGAAATCCGTGAAACCTCGCACCCTCAGCACGCCCGCCCTCTCTCCTTTTTGTCAAGGAAAACGGTTTTCCCTCTTGACTCCCGCCGCCCGCCGGGGTATAAAGGAGGCAGAACCGCACCGCAAGGAGCTGATACCGTGAAGCTGACCTATCTCGGCACGGGCGCGGCGGAGGGCGTGCCCGCCCTCTTCTGCGACTGCGAAACCTGCAGGAACGCCCTTTCCCGCGGCGGCAGAAACGTGCGCACCCGCTCCCAGGCGCTGATCGACGACGCCCTGCTGATCGACTTCCCCTGCGACACGTTCTCCCATTGCATGGCCCGCGGGATCAACCTGAGCGGCGTGCGGCACTGCCTGATCACCCACGTGCATGAGGACCACTTCTGCCCGCAGGAGCTTGTCTACCTGGACAACGGCTTCACCCATCCCGCGCCGGCGTACGGCCTCACCCTCTACGGCAGTGAGGACGTGGAGCCGCTGCTGCCCGCGATCGAGCGAAAGCGCCTGCGTTTCATCCGGGTCGCGCCCTTCGTCCCCTTTTCGGCGGGACGGTATACCGTCACCGCGCTCAAGGCCGCACATTCGACCGACCATCCCTATCTCTACGTCGTCTCGGACGGGGAAACGACCCTGCTCTACGCCCACGACACCGGTCTCTTCCCCGAGGAGACCCGGGCATACCTGACCGCGCACGGGACGCGCTTCGACCTGGTCTCGCTGGACTGCACCGAGGGGGCAAAGGGCGGGCTGACCTACCCCACCCACATGGGGCTGGAGCGCAACCTCCTCTGCCGGGAATGGATGCGCCGCGAGGGGCTCGTCGACGAGAGCACCGTGATGGTGCTCAACCACTTCTCCCACAACGGGCTGCACGCCGGCTACGACGACTTCGTTCCCATTGCCGCCGCGCACGGCTTCGCCGTCTCCTACGACGGCATGGAGATCGAGAGATAGCGCCGCCGCACGTGAAATGGGACGCAACTTTTCCTTGACGGAACGCCGCGGCAGAGTATACAATAAGAAAGCAGGCGACCCGCGAAGCCCGGCTTACAAGGATCCGGCCAAACGGAAACGGCGTTTTGACCGCACGCGGTCGATCAAGCAAAAGGAGTTTAACGAAATGAGATCAGACAGCATTCAGATCAAAAGCAGCGGCGAAGGCGTCGAGGAGGCGCTGTACGCGGCCTCCGCTTCGGCGGTCTACCGCGCGCTGAACAAAAAGGAGGCCATCCATCTTCGTCTGCTCGCGGAGGAGACGATCGGCCTGGCGCGACAGCTGACCGACGCCGCCGGCGCGACCTTCTGGGTCGAATCGACGGGCCGCGCGTTTGAGCTGCACCTCATTGCCCGGCCTCTCGTGACCGGGTCGATGCGGCGGGAGCTGCTGAAGGTCTCCACCAGCGGCAAAAACGAGGCGGCCAAGGGCTTCACCGGCAAGCTGCGCGACATCGTCAACCGCGCCGTCGCGCCCGAAAGCGCGAATGGCGCCGCGGACTACTATTCCCGCGGTCTGATCCCGCCCGACGGGTACACCCTCGCCGACCCGCTGGCCTACTCGATGTCGGCGGACGCCGTGACTTGGTCGATGAGAAAGTACCGTGACGAGGTCGGCGCCCACGCCGCTGACAGCGCGCAGGCAAAGGAGGAATGGGACGAGCTGGAGAAATCCATCGTTGCCAGCATCGCCGACGAGGTCAAGATCGCCGTCACCGGCGACAAGGTCGAAATGACGGTCTACAAGAGTTTTTAGGATCATCGGGAGGAAACGATCATGCTGAACATTCAAAAGCAAAAGAAAAGCGGGTTCCTCACCCTCTCTCTCGAGGGTCGGCTCGACACCACCACCGCGCCCCTGCTCGAGAGCGAGCTCAAGGACGCCCTCGACGGCGTCACCTCGCTGACCGTCGACATGGAAAAGCTCGATTACATTTCCTCGGCCGGCCTGCGGGTGCTGCTCTCGGCGCAAAAGCAGATGATCGCCAAGGGCGAGATGAAGGTCACCCGCGTCAACGAGACCGTCATGGAGATCTTCGAGGTCACCGGCTTCTCGGACATCCTCACCATCGAATAACGCACCGCACGGAAAAAGGGATACCCGCCCGGGTATCCCTTTTTTCGTTTCTACGCCCCGCCGCTTCCCTTGGTAAAGGGGGCGTCCCGGCAGCGTTCGTTCCCAAGCAAAATCCCCTCCGCCGGGGAACGACGGAGGGGATTGCTGTGCTCTGTTCAGGGAAGTCGCTTACTT
>CAMHOI010000050.1 GCA_946186725.1 uncultured Clostridia bacterium | reverse complement strand
CGGGCTTCTGCGTCCCCTTCTCAAAGACGGGCACGCCGATCTTCTCCCCGAGGATCTTGAGCTGGTCGATGGCGGCGGGGCGGTAGATGTCGCCCGCCATCATAAGGGGGCGGTGCCCCTGCTTCTTGAGCATGAGGGCGAGCTTGCCGCACTGAGTGGTCTTGCCCGAGCCCTGCAGGCCGCACATGAGGATGACGGTGGGCTGCTTCTGGGAGGTGTTCAGGTGGGCGTGTCAGCTCCTCGTTGACCACCTTGACGACCATCTGGCCGGGGGTTAAGCTCTCCATGACCCGCTCGCCGACGCATTTCTCGGTGACGGCGGCGGTGAAATCCTTGGCGACCTTGTAGTTGACGTCCGCTTCGAGAAGCGCGAGGCGCACCTCCCGCATGGCGTCCTTGACGTCCTGCTCGGTCAGGCGCCCCTTGGAGCGCAGCCGCTTGAAGGCGGCGGTCAGTTTATCGGTCAGGCCCTCAAACGCCATACTCCTCCTCCTTCCGGCAATAGGCGACGACCCGCGCCGCCAGATCGCTCTCCCCCTTCAGCGCCGCCTCCAGCAGCCGCGCGCGGGCGCCCTCGTCGGCCTGGGCCCGGGCGAGCAGGCCGAGCTTTTCCTCAAAAAAGGCGAGCTGCTCCTCGGTGCGGCGGATGACGTCCCGCACGGCCTGGCGGGTGACGCCCTCGTTCTCGGCGATCTCGGCGAGGGAGAGATCCTCGTCATAATAATGGGCGGTGATCTGGCGCTGCTTTTCCGTCAGCAGGGCGCCGTAGGCGTCCAGCAGACGGGGCACGTCCCAGTTCCTGGCCACGGCGATCACCTCCCAAACGGTGTAAAGGCAAACTCCTTTACACAGCGATTCATTATACCCCGTCCTCCGGGATTTGTCAATACATTTTTTGTTGACTTTACCCGCAGAATGCGTTACACTCAAAAGGAATCATGACGTCGATTTGAGGGGATATTATGGAGAAACCGAAAAGACGCTTCGGCGACCGCTACGACGGTTACCTCATCCGCAACTGCGACCCGCTGTTCCAGCTCATTCCCTGCATCATGCGCACCCGCACGGACGCCATGGTGTACTTTGACTACGATCTGGACATCACCGGGCTGGAGAAGTTCGTCCGTCTCCACCGCGCCACCGACATCCCCAATCTGCGCATGCTTCACATCTTCATGGCGGCGATGGTGCGCGTCATCTCCCAGATGCCCCACCTCAACCGTTTCGTCTCAGGCAAGAAGATCTACGCCCGCAACGAGATCCGCATCGCCATGACCGCCAAGCGTTCCCTCACCCTCGACGGCGAGGAGAACAATATCATGCCCGAGTTCGAGCCGGAGGATACCCTTTACGACGTCGTCGAGAAGGTGGAGAAGGCGCTTGAGGAGGAGATCTTCACCGCCGGCGAGGGCAGCGCGGACGGCAGTTACGCCGTGGCCAGCGTCCTGGGCGCCATCCCGACCGGCATCAAGTCCGGCTTCGTCAACCTGATGCGCGGCCTGGACCAGATCGGCAAGATGCCCAAGCTCATCCACCGCGCCAGTCCCTTCCACGCCAGCATGTATATCACCGACCTGGGCTCCTGCGGCATCGGGCCGGTCTTCCATCATCTGTACGAGTTCGGCACCTGCTCCTGCTTCGTCGCCATGGGCAAGAAGGAGACCCGCTACGTGGTCAACGCCAAGGGCGAGGTGGAGACCCGCCGTTACATCGGCGTCAAGATCGTGGTGGACGAGCGCGTGTGCGACGGCTTCTATTACGCCTACGCCATGAAGACCATGACCCGGCTCATCCGTCACCCCGAGCGCCTGCTCACCCCGCCCGAGCAGGTCATGCCCGACGACGGCATCCACAAGCCCAAGAAGCCCCGCCGCAAGAAGCTCGCCGCCCAGGCCGCCGAAGCGGCTCCCAAGGGCGAAGCCGAGAGGGAGCCCGTCGCCGCCCAATGAAATAAAATGAAATCTGCCCCCGGCAGATTTCATTTTTTATCCCAACGGAAAGGAGTGCCTGCGATGAAGACCCTGCCCCGCCTGACGTCCCTGCTGCTCTGCGTCTGCCTGCTGCTCGCGGGCGTTTCCTGCGGACAAAAGCGCGGCATCGAGGGGGCGACCCTTCGCCTGGCGCTGGACGCCATGCCCGTCAACCTGGATCCCCAGCTTGCCGACAGCGACGAGGCCCGTCTGATCGCCCGCAACTGCTTTGAGGGGCTCTTCCGCATGGAACAGGGAGAATGCGTCCCCGCCGCCTGCGAGAAATGGGAAACGTCCGACGACGGTCTGACCTGCACCTTCACCCTGCGCAAGGATCTGTTCTGGTCGGACGGCGTGCCCGTCACCGCGGCCGACTTCCGTTTCGGTCTGCTGCGCGCCCTGCGGCCCGAGACCCGCGCGCCCGGGGCGGACCGACTTGCCTGCGTCGAGGGGGGCGCCGCGCTGTCGGACGGCACGGGGACAGAGGAGGCGCTGGGCGTAACGGCGCGCGACGCGCGCACCCTCGTCATACGTCTGATCCGGCCGGATCCCCTTTTGACCGAGACCTTGACCTACGCCATGGCCATGCCCTGCCGGGAGGACGTCTTCGACGCGGCGGCCGGGCGGTACGGCATGAGCGCCGACCTCATCGTCTGCAACGGGCCCTTCACCGTCGACCGTTGGAGTGAGAACACCCTGGAGCTGATGAAAAACGGGCATTACGGCGGCCCCTTTGAGGCCAATCCCGCGGGCGTCACTCTCACCTTCGGGGACGCCGACGCCGAGCGCATCGACGCCATCAACAAGGGGATGACCGATCTGGGGCTCCTGCGCGCCCAATCGGCCGACGAAGCCGAAAACGCCCGACTGAAGACCTACCGGCATCCGGACACGACCTGGATGCTCTGGATCCGCCCCGACGCCAAAACGGTGGGCGACCCTGCCGTCAGCGCCGCTTTTCTGCTGGCGCTCGACCGCACGGAGATCAACGAAGTCCTGCCCGGCGGCTTCACGGCGAGCCGTCGTCTGCTGGCCGACGACCTCAAGGCGGCCCACCGGCGCGTGGCCGACGCCGTGTCAGCGCCCGCCGCGCCGTCCTCCGATCCGCAGAGGGCGCAGCCGGCGCTGGTGGCCGCCCTCAAGCCCTACGGGGGCGCCCTGCCCACGCTGACCCTCCGCTACGCTGACGAAGAAGGGCTCAAGGCCGTCGCCGGGCGGATCGCGCAGCAATGGCAAAAGGAACTGGGTGCCGTGGTCAACATCGAATCCGTGCCGGCGGCCGATCTCCTGGCCGCCGTGGACAGCGGGCAGACCGACCTGGCTCTGCTTCCCCTGACGGCAAACGACGGACGCGCCGTCACCGCCCTCAAGCGGCTGTCCGGCTGGCTGGGCGCCGCGCCCGCGCAGGGCGACTCGCCCGAGGTCGCGGCCGCCTGGGAGCAGGCGCTTCTGGCTGACAGTCACATCTTCCCCATCGCACAGAGCGGGCGGTGCCTGGCCGCCTCCGCCGACGTCACCGGGGTGGAGTTCGACCTGCAGCAAGGACTTCTGCCGCTGTATAAGCTGGGGAAATAGAGACACACGAAAAAACGGCGCCCATCCCTGAACGGAATGGCGTGCCGTTTTTCATTTCACTTCGCTGTTCTCTATCGCGTAATCCAGCAGAATATTGATCAGTTCGTTTCTGGACCGGCCGGTTTCTTCGGCCAATCGATCGAGACGGGCGACGGTTTCGTCCCTGATCCGGATGGAAAAGGTTTTATACCCGTCCTCCCCCTTCAGGGCCTTTTTATTGATGATGAGTTTCTCTTTCATATAACCACCTCACCACAATTATGCCTTGACAAATGTTATAAATATATGTTATATTTTATAACATAAAAGGGCTCTTGTTCCTTGGTTCGTCTTGCGTCATGGATCAATAACGTGTATAATGGATGCAAGGCAAGGCCCGATTCGGTACATTTACAAACGAAATGGGGGAACTGCATGAAAACAACGGTAAGACTCTTCTGTTCTCTGTTGGCGCTGACTCTGCTGCTGACCTGCCTGGGCGCCTGCGGGGAGGGCGACGCGCAAACCGCCGACGCCGCCAGCGATCGCTCTGCCTCCCGCACGAGCAGCGCGCCTGCCGGCGCGGGTCCGGCCACAAGCGCCGCCGGCGACGCGTCGTCGGACGAACAGCGGCCGGACGTCTCCGCCACGCCCGCATCCTCACGGGCGGCGCCCATCTCCTCTGCTTCTTCCTCTGCCTCTGCCGCCTCTCCCGCTCCCGCGCGTCCTCTGACGCCCGCCGTCGCTCTCAAAGCGGGCGACAAGGTGACCTTCGGCCACTTTGAGCAGGACAACAACGAGGGCAACGGCAAGGAGGCCATCGAGTGGGAGGTGCTTGACGTCGACGGCGAATACGCCCTGCTGCTGAGCGCCAACGTTCTGGCCTTCCGCACCTTCTACTACGATTGGTACGCAGGCGTGACCTGGGAGACCTGCTCCCTGCGGGGCTGGCTGAACGACAATTTCCTCTCGGACGCCTTCTCCGCCGACGAGCGGAGCCAGATCCGCACCACCCGCCTGGTGAACGGGAACAATTCCGAAGGCGTGCTCGGCGGGAACGATACCAGCGACAAGATCTTCGTGCTGACCGTCGACGACGTGAACAAATACCTGCCCACCGTTGAAAAACGGCGCGCCCGTGCCAGCGAGACCGTGCGCCGCGGCAACTGGAAGCTCGACGATTTGGACTACGTCTGGTGGTGGCTGCGCACACCCGGTTTCGGCACCAAAGGAAAAACGACCAATACGTTCGCCACCGTGCCCGGAGAAGTCAACGACATGGGTGAGCTCGTTTCCTCCTGCAGCGGTGTGCGGCCCGCGCTTTGGGCCCGCCTGACGAGCAAGACGGTCAGCGCCCGCGTGCCTGCCGCCGCCAAGTCCGATCCCCTCAAGGGCGTGAAGGCGGGCGACACCGTCTCCTTCGGCCTGACGGCCAACCAAACGGTCACGCCCGCGCCCGACGTACCGATCCGCTGGAAGGTGCTGGCGGTGGAGAACGGCCGCGCCCTCCTGCTGAGCGAAGCGGTCCTGTTTGCTGACGCCATGTACGATTTCGAGCCCTATAAAGGCACCTACACCTCCTGGAGCAACAGTATACTGCGATCTACCATGGACAATGTGTGGAAAAGCAGCTTCACCGCCGCGGAAGCGGCGCGCATCGCGGACACCGGGAACGGAGTGAGCCATGACGGTAAGCCGGTCGTCGACAAGCTCTTCGCCCTGAGCAATCAGGAGGTGCAGACCTACCTGCCGACCGAGGCGTCGCGCAAGGCCAGGGATCTCAAGGGCAACGCGGCCGCCTGGTGGCTGCGCGGCAGTACCGCGCAGGGATCCTACGGCTTCATCGACGCCGCGGGCGCCCTCGCCGGGGAGGAAAAGTGCAGTCTGCGGCACGGCTTGCGCCCCGCCATGTGGGTCACGCTGAACTGACGGTACGACACATCAAACGGGCCTCTCCCGCGGGAGAGGCCCGTTTCGTATGCGCGGCAAAAGCAACGCAGGCGCGACCGATCGGTCGCGCCTGCGTTTTTCGTCGGCTCGGGCAAAGCGTTCGTTTCCTTACTCGCCCACCGAGTCGAGGGAATACTTCTCCTCGAAAGCGGTAAAGTCCTCCTCGTAGTGGCCGGTGTGCTCGGTCTTGACCATCCGCAGGAACTTGTGGGGATCGACCTTGGCCGAATGCCGTTGGAGGGTGTAGACCGCGACGTTGGAGCAATGGTCCGCCACCCGCTCGCAGTTGGTCAGGTAGTCGTTGAACACGAAGCCCAGCTCGATGGTGCATTCGCCCCGCTGGAGGCGCTCGACGTGGCGGGCCTTCATTTCGTCGTTGAGCTTGTCAATGACCTGCTCCAGGGGCTCCACGCGCGCCGCATCCGCCACGTCGTCCCGGATGAAGGAGTCCACCGCGAGGTCGAGGATCTCTGCCACCGCCTTGCTCATTACGGCCATTTCCGCCTTGGCGGGGCCGGAGAAGGCGATCTTCTTGTCCTTCATCTCCTGCGCCACGTCCATCAGATTGAGGGCGTGGTCGCCGATGCGCTCAAAATCCCCGATGCTGTGGAGCATCCGTCCGACGGCGTGGGAATCGTCGCCGCCGAGCTGGCTCCCGCTCAGGCGCACCAGATAGGTGCCGAGCTTGTCCTCATACTTATCGGTCAGGGTCTCCAGCTCGCGCACCTGCTCGGCCTTTTTATCGTCGTAGACCTGCACCAGCTCCAGGCCGGACCGCAGCGCCGTGCGGGCGTAGTCCGCCATTTCCACGCACAGCCGGCGGCACTCGGAGAGAGCGAGCGGCGGGTTGTTGAACAGGCGCTCGTCCAGGAAGACGGTGTGAGTCTTGGCGTTGGAGGAGCGGACGGTCTTCTCACACAGGCGGAGCATGGGCCGCTTGAAGGGGATGAAGACGATGGTGTTGATGATGTTGAACAGGGAGTGGATCAAGGCCACGCCGATCATGCCCACGGGCAGGATCAGCAGATCGGGCGAGACCATACCCACAACGTAGACGCCGATCACACCCACCAGACCGCCGATGGCGTTGGTATAGATGTGCATGGCCACCACCCGCTTGGCGTCCTTGCTGGTGCCGATCGAGGAGATCAGCGCCGTCATGCAGGTGCCGACGTTGGCGCCGAGCACCAGAGGGATGGCGACCTGATAGGTCAGCGGGTCCCCGCTGTTGAACATGGCGAGGGCCATGGCCTCCACAATGGCGACGGTGGCGGCGGAGGACTGAATGATCCCGGTAAAGACGGTGGCGACCAGAAAGGCGACGACGGGCCCGTAATACCCGTTGGTGAACACGCCGAGCAGACTCTGGAAGGCGGAGTCATTGCGGAAGGTGTCCATGGAGGCGCTCATCATGCTCATGCCCGCCATCAGCACGGCGAAGCCGAGCAGGATGACGCCGAGGTTGCGGGTGCGCTCTTTCTTGGAGATCATGCGCATGACCACGCCGATGAAGGCGAGGATGGGCGCGAAGGTGGTGGGCTGGAGCAGGGTCAGGAAGAAGTTGTCCCCGCTGATGCCGCTGAGGGTCAGGATCCACGCGGTCAGAGTGGTGCCGACGTGGGAGCCCATAATCATGCC
>CAMHOI010000049.1 GCA_946186725.1 uncultured Clostridia bacterium | reverse complement strand
GATATAGGTGCCGACGTTGGGGAAGTCGAAGGCGATCTTGACCGCGTTGCGGTTGTAGCCGCCGTTGCCCAGAACGGTGGCGGACTTGTCGTTGACCTTGACGGTCAGCAGGTTGTACCCGCGCAGGTTGATCCCCCGGTCGGTGACGCCGCGCAGGATCATCTCCACCCGGTAGGCGCTTCCCTTCACGGCGCTGTGCACGCCGGGGTATTCGTCAAGCGGCGCGCCGTCCTTGTACCACTGGAAGGAGATGCACTCCAGCCCTTCCTGCACGAGGGTCGGGGCCTCGTCCAGCGTGTTGCCGACGGTGGGGTAGTTGATCTGCACGTCCACCCGGTCGATCAGCCGGACGACCTTGACGGGCTCTTCCAGATTGTCGTCAAACTTTTTCTGACGGCACTGGCTGATGTCGTCGTAGGGAAGGGTGCCGAAGTAGAGCCGGTGGGTGTCGTACTTGCAGAAGCGGCTGAACGCCATGGAGGTGTTGGGCATCAGGATGCCGCGGCCGTAGTAGACGCCGCCCTCGATGACGACCGCCTTGGTGTCGGCGGTGTTGCCGAGGTCGCTGCCGCCGAGGATCTGCAGACCGTAGTTCCAGTTGGCGCCGCCCAGGGTGTCGTTGGTCTTGAAGACGCCGCCGTTGATGACGGTGGTGCCGATCAGGGACGTCAGCCCGTGGTAGGTGGCGACGGCGGCGATGGGATCGCTGCCGGCGTTGGTGCACTCGAAGGTGCCGCCGTTGATGGTCAGGTTGCCCTTATAGTTGACCACGCCGACGGCGTGGGCGCCCTCGATCTTGGTGCTGCCGATCAGGTGGCCGCCGTTGACGGTCAGGTCGCCCTCATTGCGGATGACGGCGTTGTCCCGGCCGATCAGGTTGCCGTAGTAGGTCAGGGTGGGATCCGAAACGTTCTTGTCCGCGTCGACGGTCAGGGAGGCGCCCTGCGGCACGAAGATGAAATCGTCGTAATCACAGTAGGTCAGCGAATCGACCGGGACGGTGTTGAAGCGGAAGGAGGAGGCGAGGGTCAGATGCTTCTCGCCCGTCACGGTGATGGCGTCGATCCTGGTGTTCTTGCCCTGGATCAGGGGCAGGGTCTCCTCTGTGAGGGTTTCTCCGGCGGGGCGGATGAACTTGACGTACCGGATGCGCGGCTGCTCCAGACACCATTTCAGCCCCTGATAGGAGAAGCAGAGAACGGGGTTGTCCGCGGACTGCCCGTAGGTCTCGTCCTGGGAGCCGGCGACGGCGTACCAGGTGATCGTCGCGCGCGAAGCGGAATAATCCTCATCGAATTCCGTTTCCGTGTAGAGGTACTCGTCGGAGATCCCGGCGATCTCAATATCGAGGTCGTTGCTGAAGCGATAGCGGGCGGGATCGTCCACGGTCAGCGTGACGGAGAAATGATAGACGTAGCCGGGACGGACGTTGGTGGCGGGGTTGTTCTTCTCGTCGTGCCAGCGGGAGATCTCCGACTCGTGGTAGCTGGACGGCTCGCTGTAGTCGGCGGCGGGATCGACGGACACCGAGGGACGGACGTAACCGTTGCCGCTGCGGGGGAGGAACGCCGACGCCGATTGCGAGCATTTGAGCTTGATCTCAGAGACGAAATCGTACGACTCCGCCACGAAGGTGAAGTCCACCGTCAGCGTTTTGCGATCCTTGGACAGCTCGACCTTGGAGGGCTGGAAATCATAGTGCAGGAAGCGGGTGGTCACGTCGGGAGAGAACTTGTACCCGTCGTAGGCGGTCAGTACGAAGTGCTTGATGTACGCCACGTTGCTCTGCCAGGAGGTAGAGGTGGCCTTCCCGGTCTGCGTGTCGATCCAGACGCCCTCGTTGTCGGGGTGGTAGTACTGATAGTTGCAGGAGTAGTTGCCGTAGGCGGCAACAATCTCGGGCACGTCGCCCCCGCATTGCTTGAGGGGGAAGCGATCCTTCGCCTCGCCCATCTCCTTGTACCGTTCAAAGAAGGTGACCTGCGAGATGTCGTCGTGCGCGACGGACCCGCTCACCTTGAAGGCGAACTCGATCTGCAGCCGCTCGGTGCTGTTGATGGTGCGCCAGCGCACCACCTCGTAGGCGGAGGAGGCCAGGTTGGAGATGCGCACGGAGTTGATCTGATCGTTCTTGAAGTAGATGGAGCCGTGCACGTCGGGGGCGATGTAAAGGTACATGGTGATATGGTAGGTGCGCCCCGCCTCAAAGACGACGCCCGCCTCGTTATATCCGTCCCCGCCGGACTTGCCGGGATCGACGTGGACGGTGTACCACTCATCCTGCTCACCGTCATAGACCTTGGGCTTGACGTGGTCGTCGGTCCAGTAGTAGCCGGACAGATCCTTGTTGATGACGTAGGGGCGGCCCACGGGAGCGGAGAAGAGATTGCCTGCGCTCCTGACGGGCTGTCCCGCCTTGGGGAGGAGGTCTTCATCCACGGTCAGGACGATGTCCCTGACGTAGGTGGTCTCGGCCCGCGCGACCAGCCCCGCGCTGAACAGCGGGACCAGGAGCGCGACGCACAGCGCCAGACAGAGCAGGGTGCGGACGGGTCGTCGGTTGGTGGTCATGGTGGATTCTCCTTTCAATATGTGGAAGGTGAAAACGACTGAACAGAACCCGCGGGCGGCGTCAGACGGCCGGCAAATCGCGGCAGTGGAGGACGACGCCGTCCCGCTCGAGCTGCCGCTGCAGGGCGGCCACGTCCGCGCCCGCAAAGTCGGCGCCCAGCGCGGCGGCGGTGCCGACGGCCTGTCCCGTCAGGGTGCAGCAGGGAATGACGCGGGTGACGTCCCACATCTCCTCGCTCGTGGAGATGCACCGCCCCGCCACCGCCAGATTGGGGCAGGCGGGCGAATAGAGCGCCGAATAGGGCACCTCGAACACCGGGCCGCGGAAGCGCCAGTCGGCGATCAGGCCGACGGAATCGGGCACGAACTCGTGCGGATGCCCGTCTGTCAGCGTGCTTTTGCCGCGGAAGCGGCGGGTCATGCGCAGCTGCGGCGTGGTGGGGATGGTGGCGGGGACGACCTCCTCGCCGGCGGCGCGGCGCGCGAGGACGTTTTGCAGCACCGTCCCGTGCGCCCGGCAGACGAAGGCGGCGACCGACTCGTCGGTCAGCCCGTCGTAGCGGGTGAGGGTATCGAGCATGACGTTGGTGGAGACGTCCCGCTTCTCGTCCGCCACGTCGGAGAAGCCCATCATCTTCAGAGCGTAGCCCTTTTGCCCCGCCTCGTAATACCACGCGGCCAGGGAGTTGCCCTTGGAGAAGACGTCGGTCTCCAGCCCCGCGAAGGCGGCCAGATCGGCGTCGCCCGTGGCGTCGATGACGCGGTCGGCGGCGATGGCGTGGCGGCCCTGCTTGCTCTCGACGAGGACAGCCGCGATGCGCGCGCCCTCTTTGGCGACGCCGACGGCGCAGACCCCGTAGCGCAGGGTCACCCCCGCGTCGAGCAGGGCCTTTTCCATCAGCATGGCGGCCATCTGGGCGTTGTAGCCGACCTCAAAGCGGGGATTCTTCCCGGTGCGGCGGGCGGGGTCGTCGCTCGCGATCCAGTTGGGATAGCCGCGCGGCCCCTCCGGCTCGCTCTCGTGGCAGACCGACACGCTCAGGCGGAGCAGCTCCTCGGTCAGCCCGAAGGTGACCTGCCGCCCCGTCCCGTCGCAGACGGGCAGGAAGATGGTGATCAGCCCGGCGGTGCCGAGGCCGCCGAGCAGATACTGCTTTTCAAGCAAAATGACCTTTTTCCCCATCCGGGCGGCCGCCAGCGCGGCGGCGACGCCCGCGAAGCCGCCCCCGCAGACGAGGACGTCGCAGGAGTCGGTCACGGGGGTGACGAGCGTTTCGTGAATGTTCATAGCGTTCACCGGTTGAGCAGAGCGGCGACGGCGCTGCCCACGAGGGTGGCGTCCTCGGCCCGGACGAATTCCGGATAGCGGCCGAGCTCGCCGTTGACGAAGGATTTGACGAAGGCGTCCAGCTTGGGACGGAAGAGGACGGATTTGTAGAAGGTGGTGCCCTCCGCCGACACGCAGACGGGGCGGGCGGGGTCGCGCCCTTTGTCGGCGGCGACGAGGACGGCGGCGAGATTGACCGCGACCATCTTCGCCGCCCGCTCAAAGACGGCGTCCATCAGATCGAAGAGAAGAGCGCGGTCGCCCCTGTCGGTCAGCAGGGCGGCGAGGAGGCCGTCTCCGTCGGGATCGGCGGCGAAGAGGTCGACGTCCCGCATGGAAAGCTCCGAAAGGGAGAGGATCGTGTCTGTGCCGGCGGGGGTGAAGAGCCCCTCGCGGGCCGCGCCCTTGGCGGTCAGCAGGAGGAGGGGACCGAGATAGGCGCCCGAGATCATCTTTTCATAAACGTGGTCGCCCCGGTTGGCGGTGGTCGCGTCAAACGCGCGGTCAAAGTCGCCCCGCGGGAAGCCCGTGAAGCCGCCCGTCTCGATGTTGACGGCCATGGTGCCCCCGTGGATCCCGGGCAGCTTGCCGATCCGGTCGCACCGCTCGACGTAGCAGGTGTTGGTGCCGGTGCCGAGGATGAAGCCGACGTAGCTGTCGAAATCGCGCTCGGGGAAGTCGGCCACGGCGCCGAGCATGGTGGCCACGGTGTCGTTGAGGATGACGAACCGCTTGGGCGTCAGCCCCCGCGCGGTCAGAGCGGCGTTGATGCTTTCCCCGAGGACGCGGCCGTCCATGCCGCGCACCTTGACCTCCTTGTTGAAGGCGATCAGCCGTCCGTCGCAGTCGGGCAGGATCTCGGTGGGAAAGGAGAAGCAGAAGCCGACCGTGTCGCTCACGCCCTCAAAGGGGGCGAGGACGTCGGCCATGGCGCCCAGGAACTCCTCCGCGGTCAGCTCTCCCTGCGTGCCCGGCATGGGCCGCTTGGAGAAGGAGGAGATCACGGGCCGCCCGTCCGCTCCGAAGGTGACGACCGCCGCGCGGAAGTTGGTGCCGCCCGCATCCATGACGATGACGGGACGTCCCCGCTCCAGGTCGCCGTCCAGGCGGATGTAGGTGGGGATCATGAGCAGATCCCGCACGTCGCCCGCGTTGCCCGCCTCCATCTGCCCGACGAAGGCGCGCGTGCAGGCCGCCATGTCCACGGCGTCGGGATGCATCCCATGCCGGGTGAGAAAGTCGATGATTGTTTGATTCACAGGTCATACACTCCGTTCTATTCGTCCAGCTTGAGCACGGCCATGAAGGCCTCCTGCGGCACCTCGACGGTGCCGAGCTTGCGCATCCGTTTTTTGCCCTCTTTCTGCTTTTCCAGCAGCTTTTTCTTCCGGGTGATGTCGCCGCCGTAGCACTTGGCAAGCACGTCCTTGCGCATGGCCTTGACGGTTTCGCGGGCGATGATCTTGCCCCCGACGGCCACCTGGACGGGCACCTCGAAGAGCTGGCGCGGGATGTGATCCTTCAGCTTTTCGGCGATGCGGCGGGCGCGGGCGTAGGCGTTGTCGGCGTGGACGATGAAGGAGAGGGCGTCCACGATCTCGCCGTTGAGCAGGACGTCCAGCTTGACCAGATCGGACTTCTGATACCCCTGCAGCTCGTAGTCGTAGGAGGCGTAGCCCCGCGTGCGGGACTTGAGGGCGTCGAAGAAGTCGTAGACGATCTCATTGAGCGGAAGGATATAGTGGATGTCCACCCGCTCGGTGCCGACGTACTGCATATCCTTGAAGACGCCCCGCCGCTCCTGGCAGAGGTCCATGATGGCGCCCACGAACTCGCTGGGGGAGTAGATGTGAACGTTGCACACCGGCTCCTCGGCCGAAAGGATGCGGGAGGGGTCGGGGTAGTTGGTGGGGTTGTCGATCTCGACCGTTTCGCCCCCCGTCAGGGTCAGGCGGTAGACGACGCTGGGCGCCGTGGTGATGAGATCGAGGTCGTATTCCCGCTCCAGCCGCTCCTGGATGATCTCCATGTGGAGCAGACCCAGAAAGCCGCAGCGGAAGCCGAATCCGAGCGCCACGCTGGTCTCGGGCTCGAAGAGGAGGGAGGCGTCGTTGAGCTGGAGCTTCTCCAGCGCCTCCCGCAGGTCGGTATAATGGGCGCCGTCGGCGGGATAGATGCCGCAGAAGACAACGGGGTTGACCTTGCGGTAGCCGGGCAGAGGGGCGGGCGCGGGCGCATCGGCGGCGGTGACGGTGTCGCCCACGCGGGCGTCCGCGACGTTCTTGATGGAGGCGGCGAAGTAGCCCACCTCGCCGGCGTAGAGGGCGTCGCACGGGGCCATGGAGGTGGCCTTCTTCCGCCCGACCTCGACGAGATCGAACTCGGCGCCGGTGGCCATCATGCGGATGCGCATGCCGGTGCGGATGACCCCGCTTTTGACCCGGAAGTAGACGATGACGCCCTTGTAGGGGTCGTAGTAGGAGTCGAACACCAGCGCCTGCAGCGGCCCCTCGCGGTCGTCGGTCGGGGCGGGGATGCGCGCGACGATCCCCTCCAGGACGGCCGCCACGTTCTGCCCCGTCTTGGCGGAGATGCGGGGCGCCCCCTCGGCGGAGATGCCGACGATGTCCTCGATGTCCTTTTCCACCCGGTCGGGGTCGGCGGCGGGCAGGTCGATCTTGTTGATGACGGGGAGGATCTCCAGGTCGTGGTCGACGGCGAGGTAGGTGTTGGCCAGGGTCTGCGCCTCAATGCCCTGGGAGGCGTCGACGACCAGCACCGCTCCCTCGCAGGCGGCCAGGGCGCGGGAGACCTCGTAGTTGAAGTCGACGTGGCCGGGGGTGTCGATGAGGTTGAGCTCGTAGGTTTCGCCGTTTTCGGCGCGGTATTCGAGGGTGACGGCGTGGGCCTTGATGGTGATGCCGCGCTCCCGCTCGAGATCCATGCTGTCCAGCAGCTGATCCTCCATCTCGCGGTCGGAGACGGAGCGGGTCAGCTCCAGCATCCGGTCGGCGAGGGTGGACTTGCCGTGGTCGATGTGGGCGATGATGCAGAAGTTGCGGATGTGATCGGGGGAGAAAGCCATGTAAGCACCTCGTTGGGGTGGATTTTAACGGGATCAGTTCTGCCGGAGAAGGACGGCGCGGCAGGGCGCCGCCTCCACCCCGTCGATGCGCAGGGGGAGGGCGACAAGCGTATATTTGCCGGACTGGAC
>CAMHOI010000048.1 GCA_946186725.1 uncultured Clostridia bacterium | reverse complement strand
GAAGCGGGCCTTTTTGTTACCTTTGGATCATTCCTCGACCTTGGCGGCTTCGATGACCTTCTTGGCCATGGCCTCGGGCATATCCTCATAACGGGCGAACTCCAGGGTGAAGGAGGCGCGGCCCTGGGTGACCGAGCGCATGGCGGTGGAGAAGTCGTGCATCTCCCCGATGGGCACCTCGGCGACGATCTCGCTGAGCTTGTGCCCGATGGGGTTCATGCCCAGAACGCGGCCGCGGCGCTTGTTGATGTCGCCGATGACCTCGCCCATGAAGTCGTCGGGCACGCGCACGGTCAGGGTGCCGACCGGCTCGAGCAGGACGGGGCCGGCCTGGGGCAGGCCCGCCTTGTAGGCCAGAGAGGCGGCCGTCTTGAAGGCCATTTCGGAGGAGTCGACCGGGTGATAGGAGCCGTCCACGAGGGTGGCCTTCAGCCCGACGACGGGGTACCCGGCGAGCACGCCGTGCTGGCAGGCTTCGCGCAGGCCCTTTTCAACGGCGGGGAAGAAGTTTTTGGGCACGCTGCCGCCGAAGACCTTTTCCTCAAAGACCATCTCGGTGGAGTCGCAGGGCTCGAACTCGATCCACACGTCGCCGAACTGGCCGTGGCCGCCCGACTGCTTCTTGTGGCGTCCCTGGACCTTGACCTTCTTGCGGATGGCCTCGCGGTAGGCGACCTTGGGCACCTCCAGCTTCATGTCGGTGGCGAACTTGCTCTTGAGCTTGGAGGCGATGACGTCGAGGTGGGATTCGCCCAGACCCGACAGCACCTGCTCGCCCGTCTCGGGGTCGGTGGCGAAGGTGATGGTGGGATCCTCCTCCATCAGGCGGAAGAGGCCGGAGGCGATCTTCTCCTCCTCTCCCTTCTTGACGGCGTAGACGGCCATCGAGAGGGTGGGGGCGGGGTATTCGACGCCCGCGAGAGTGACGGGCTTGGCGGGATCGCACAGGGTGTCGCCGGTCATGACGTCACTGAGCTTGGTCAGCGCGCCGATGTCGCCCGCGCCGATGGCGTCGGCGTCGATCTGCCTGGCGCCCTTGAGCATGATGGGCTTGCCCACGCGCTGCTCCTCGCCCGTGCGGGCGTTGATAAGGCGGGAGGAGGGGGCGATCCGGCCGGAAACGACCTTGAACAGCGAGATGCGGCCGACGAAGGGATCGGCGACGGTCTTGAAGACGATGGCGGCGGTGGGGCCGTTGGGGTCGCAGGCGACCTCGCCGTCCTTGACGGAGGCGGCGGCGGGGAAGTAGCGCAGGATGCCGTCCAGCGCCAGATCGACCCCGGCGGGCACCTGCTGGGCGCCGGCGAAGACGGGGACGATCTCGCCCGCGCACACACCCTTGCGCAGGGCGGAGACGATCTCCTCCTCGGTCAGCTTCTGCCCGTCAAAATATTTCTCCATCAGCGCCTCGTCCTGAGAGGCGGCCGCCTCGATCATCAGCTCGGTGAGGTTCTGCACGTTCTCGTCGGCGGGCATGGGAACTTCCTTGGCGGCGCCGGAGGCGTAAGAGTAGGCCTTGCCGGCGACAAGGTCGGCGTAACCGGCGACGCTCTCGCCTTCATAGAAGGGGGCGACGACGGGGCAGACGGCGGTGCCGTACTGGGCGGTGAGCATGTTGAGCACCTTGTTGAAGGCGGCGTGGGAGGAATCCATCTTGCCCACGAAGAAGGCGCGGGGCTTGCCCTGCGCGACGCACAGATCATAGGCCTGCTCCGAGCCGACGTTGAGGCCGGACTTGCCCGAAAGGACGATCAGCGCGGCGTCGGCGGCGCGCACCGCCTCCCGCACGCCGGCGGCAAAGTCGAACAGGCCGGGCGCGTCGATGAGATTGATCTTGCTGCCGGCGCGCTCCAGCGCGAGCACCGACGCGGACAGGGACACGCCGCGCTTCTTTTCCTCGGCGTCCGCATACATCAGCAGCGAGGCGTCGGCGGCCTTCCCCATTCGCTCCACGTCGCCGCACAGATAGGCGGCCGCTTCCGCGAACGTCGTCTTGCCCGCGCTGGAGTGGCCCAGCAGGGCGACGTTATAGATCTTATCGGGGGTATAACTTTTCATAGGTAGTTGCTCCGTTTCTGCCGGAAACCCGGCGCGTTGAGAGTATTATAGCATATTGCCCAATCCAATGCAACCCAATTTTGAATCTTTTGGTTATTTTTTCACAACGTCGAAGAAAAGCAAAAAAAGGCGGCGAAGCATCGGCTTCGCCGCCTTTGGTTTGAAAGACTACCTGTCCTCCCGGAAGTAGGGCAGACCGAGCGCCGCGGGGGGCTGGGTCTCCTTCTTATTGAAGAAGCTGATGACGATCAGGATGATCGCCGTCACCGCGTAGGGAACCACCTTCAGCAGCTCCTTCTCCGCCAGCCCGACGCCCTCAATGTAGCGGGGCAGGATGTAAAGGAAGCCGAAGATGAAGGAACCGAAGATGCTGATGTTGGGCCGCCAGAGGGAGAAGATGACCAGCGCGACGGCCAGCCAGCCCATGGCGTCGATGACGTACTCCAGCGAGCCGCGCGTGCAGTCCAGCAGGTAGAAGGCGCCGCCGACCCCCGCAATGGCCGCACCCAGCACACAGGCAACGTACTTGTGCCGGATGACGGGGATGCCGGCCGCGTCGGCCGCCGCCGGATTCTCGCCCACCGCGCGCAGAGAGAGCCCTGTGCGGGTATACTTCAGCACCAGGTAAACGAGGATGGCGAAGACGATGCCCAGATAGACCAGCACACCGTGGGACAGAAAGATGGTCGCGAACCAGTTGTCCGGCGTCTTGTTGCCGAAGAAGAGGGAAGGGGTGAAAGCATAACGGCTGGCGGGAGCAAAGAAGATCTCCTTGTCCCCCATCTGGGTGCCCCAGAAGCCCAGCACACCCGCGCCGAAGGTCGTCAGCGCAAGGCCGGTGACGTTCTGGTTACAGCGCATGGTGATGGTGAACACACCGTAGAGCAGGCCGCCCAGTCCGCCGACCAGCATGGCCGCCAGCACGGCGATCAGCACCACGACGGCGGGCGGCAGGCCCGTCCTGTGGGCCCAGTAGGCGCCCAGACAGCCGCCCACGCCGCCCAGACACATGATGCCCGGGATGCCGAGATTGAGATGGCCGGATTTCTCGATCAGGATCTCGCCCGTCGAACCGTACAGGAAGACGACGCCGAAGCGGATGGCCTGGGTAATCATCGTAACGATCATTTGGTCTCCTCCCCTCCCCGGATCGCATCCGCATGGCTGCGGAAACGGATCTTGAAGTTGATGAAGAACTCGGTGGCGATGATGAAGAAGAAGAAAATGCCCACCATCATGCCCGCGTAACTGTTGCCCAGGCGGGCCATATTGCCCACCTGATTGGCGCCGCGGGTGATGAAGACGACCAGCAGGGAGGTCAGCGCCATCGCCAGCGGATTGAAGTGGGCCAGCCAGGAGATGAGCACCGCCGTGAAGCCCCGTCCGGCGACGGTCGACTCGGCCGTGCTGTCGGACAGGAAGCTGGCGTCCTTGACCGAGACCAGCAGGAAGCCCGCGATCCCGCCCAGCAGGCCGCACAGCAGCAGGGTGCGCACGATGACCTTCCTGGTGTTGATGCCGATGTAACGCGCGGTGTTGGGCGCCTGCCCGACCACCGAGATCTCGTACCCGTGCTTGCTGTATTTCTGGTAAACGAACATCACCACGGTCACCACGACGGCCGTTGCGATGATGACGATGCTTTTGACGGCGTCGCTGCCGATCAGGGAGGCCAGCGTGCCGCTCTCAAAATTCAGGATACCGGTGCCCATGGGAGCGACCTTCTTGATGAGGAAACCGCCCAGGCAGATGGCGATGTAGTTGAACATCAGCGTCAGCAGGGTCTCGTTGGTGTTCCACTTGGCCTTGAAGAGGGCGGGGATGACCGCCCAGAGGACGGCCAGCAGCAGCGCCGCCGCCAAAGAGAGAACGATGGTACCCCACACGGGCAGCCGCCCGGTGGTGAGGACGATGACCAGCGCGCATCCCAGCGCGCCCATCATGGCCTGCCCCTCGCCGCCGATGTTCCAGTAGCGCATCTCAAAGCAGGGCGTCACAGCCAGCGCCAGCAGCAGATACATGGCGGTATCCCGCAGCAGACTCATGATCAGCATCCCCGACCCGAAGGCGCCCTCGAAGAGATACTTGAAGAAAAAGCCGGGATTGACCTTGTCGGACAGAAGACAGCTGACCAGACAGCAGACCAGCATGGAGATCGCGAAGGCGCCGACGCGCACGGCCCACGCGAACCAGGTCGGCACGTTCATACGTCGGGTCAGGTGGATGAGGGGCTCTCTTACGTGCCTGGCGTTAGTTTTCATGCGCCTCGTCCTCCTCCCGCAGGTTGTCGTAGGTGTAAACAGGGATCTCGTCGGGGACCTTGGTCATCATGAGCCCAAGCTCCTCCTTGGTGATCTTACGGGCGTCCACGATGCCCGAAACCCGTCCGCCGCACAGGACCAGGATCCGGTCGCACAGGGCAAGCAGGACGTCCAGGTCCTCGCCGACGTAGACGACGGCGACGTTGCGCTTTTTCTGTGCGTTGAGCAGGTTATAGATGGTATAGCTGCTGTTGATGTCCAGCCCGCGCACGGGGTAGGCGGCCATGAGCACCTTGGGCGAGGAGGAGATCTCCCGCCCAACGAGCACCTTCTGGACGTTGCCGCCCGAAAGCCGCCGCACCGGAACCATGTCGCTGGGCGTGACCACCTCCAGATCGTGGATGATCTCGTCCGCGAGCTGCTTGGGCTTCTTGCGATTGACGAACATCGAGCGGCCCTTGCGGTAGGAGCGGAGCATCATGTTGTCCACGATGCTCATGCTGCCCACCAGACCCATATTGAGCCGGTCCTCCGGCACGAAGGACAGCTTGATGCCCAGCTCCTGGATCTCCCGGGGAGACTTGTCCTTGAGGTCGATGATCTCGTCCTCGTAGAAAAGGATCTGCTCCTCATTGACCAAACGGGCGATCTCCTTGCTGCTCTTGCCCGTCAGATCCACGGGGTTGCCTTCGGGATCGTGGAAGAAGCCGCGGGCGGCCATGGCGCGGATCTGCTTGAGATCCTTGTGATAGAAGGTGACGGGCTTGTTCTCCTTGGGATTGCGGAAGATGACGTCGCCGCCCGACTTGGGCTGCAGGCCGGCGATGCCCTCCAGCAGTTCCTTCTGCCCGTTGCCGGAGATGCCGGCGATGCCGAGGATCTCGCCCCCGCAAACGTCGAAGGAAACCCCGTCCACGACGGTCAGGCCCTCCTTGTTGACGACGCTCAGGTCCCGAATCATCAGCCGGGGGATCGGATGCTCGGGCTCCTCACGGTTGATGTTGAGGTCGATCTTCTGCCCGACCATCATGTCGGTGAGCTCCCTCTCGGTGGTCGAAGCCGTCTCAACGGTGGCGACGTGCTCGCCCTTGCGAAGCACGCAGACCCGGTCGCTGATGGCCATGACCTCGTTGAGCTTGTGGGTGATGATGATGATGCTCTTGCCCTCGTCCCGCATCCTTCGCAGCACGGAGAAGAGCTTGTCGATCTCCTGCGGCGTCAGCACGGCGGTCGGCTCGTCCAAAATAAGGATGTCAGCGCCGCGGTAAAGCACCTTGATGATCTCGACCGTTTGCTTTTCGCTGACCGACATATCGTAGATCTTGCGGGACAAATCAATGTTGAAGCCGTACCGGTCAACCTCCGCCTGCAGCTTCTTGACCCTGTCCTTGCGCAGGATCATAGGGCCCTTCCGGTCGCCCAGCAGAATGTTGTCCGCGGCCGTGAAGATGTCCACCAGCTTAAAATGCTGATGGATCATGCCGATGTGATGATCGAAGGCGTCGATCGGCGATTTGATGACGACCTCTTCCCCTCGCACGAGGATCCTGCCGCTGTCGGGGGCATAGATGCCGGCGATCATATTCATCAGCGTGGTCTTGCCGCTTCCGTTCTCGCCCAGAAGAGCCAGGATCTCCCCCTCGCGCAGGTCCATATTCACGTTTTTGTTGGCGACCACCTTGGTGCCGAAGGCCTTGGTGATGCCGATCATTTCGATGGCTAAGTTGTTCCCCATAGTCACCCGTGCTTTCTCGGAAAGGAAACGGGGACCAGCAGGCATTCCAACCGGTCCCCGTTCCTACTGTTATCTTCGTTTTGGCAAAGGGTCAGCGATCAGTCACCGAAGTTGGTATCCAGCAGGGTGATACCGTCGATGGTCAGATCGAAATACGGAGCGGAGCGATACACGGACTCCTGGAAAGCGCCGTCCTTGACGGCCTCGGTCTCGCCCTTGTAGTCGCCCATGTCGTCGACGTCAGCCAGGTAGGTCTCCAGCTTCTTGCCTTCGACGGTGAACTTGGCGGTGTCAAACACCTTGAGGGTACCGTCGGCGAGCTGCTTACGGACCTCGATGACCTTGTCCAGGGTGCCTTCGGCAACGGCGGAGCCGAGGTTGGTCAGCTCGACGGAGCCGGTCTTGATGGTGCCGATGTAGTCCTTGGCGGCGGTCTTGTTGTTAATCTTGCAGTCGATCAGGTACTTGTAGTAAGGAGCCCAGTTGATGCGGCTGGAGATCAGGAAGGTGCCGGGCGCGGCGGCGAAGGTGGAGCCGTTGTAGCTGACGTTGGGCACGCCGGCCTCCTCGCAGGCGTTGGGGGCGCCCATGCTGTCCGCGTGCTGGCTGACCAGGACGCAGCCGTTGGAGATCAGCTTCTTGGCGGCGTTGTTCTCGGCGGTCTCGTCATACCAGCTGCCGGTGAAGGTGACCTCCATGGTGGCCTCGGGAACGATGGAGCGCACGCCCAGGAACCAGGAGGTGTAGCCGCTGATGACCTCGGCGTAGGTGAAGGCGCCGACGTAGCCGACCTTGGCCTCGGCAGCGGTGATCTCACCGGCGTCGATCATTTCCTGGAGCTTGAGGCCGGCCACAACGCCGGCAAGGTAACGGCCTTCATAGATGGAGGCGAAGGCGTTGACGTAGTTGGGCAGGTCGGTGTTGGTGTGGGCCTTGGTGCCGGTGCAGTGGGCAAACAGGACATCGGGATACGCTTTGGCGGCTTCCATCATATAGGCCTCGTGGCCGAAGCTGTCGGCGATGATGACCTTGCAGCCGGCCTCCGCCATCTCCACGGCCTTGTCCTTGCACTCGGCGCCCTCGGGGATGCCGGTGGCGATGATGACCTGATCGTCAGCCAGGCCGAGCTCAAGGACAAGGC
>CAMHOI010000047.1 GCA_946186725.1 uncultured Clostridia bacterium | reverse complement strand
ACCGCGCCCTCAAGTCCCTCTCCGATATGCTCAAGGGCAAGCAGGGCCGCTTCCGTCAGAATCTGCTGGGCAAGCGCGTCGACTACTCCGGCCGTTCCGTCATCGTGGTCGGCCCCGAGCTGAAGATGTATCAGTGCGGCGTGCCCAAGGAAATGGCCATCGAGCTGTTCAAGCCCTTCGTCATGAAGCGCCTGGTCGAGACCGGCGTCGCCCAGAACATCAAGACCGCCCGCAAGATGGTCGAGCGCCTGCGTGAGGAGGTCTGGGACGCTCTGGAGACCGTCATCAAGGAGCATCCCGTCCTGCTCAACCGCGCCCCGACCCTTCACCGGCTGGGTATCCAGGCGTTTGAGCCCGTCCTCGTCGAGGGCCGCGCGCTCAAGCTCCATCCCCTGGTCTGTACCGCCTACAACGCCGACTTCGACGGCGACCAGATGGCCATCCACGTTCCCCTGTCCGCCGAGGCGCAGGCGGAGGCGCGCTTCCTCATGCTCGCCGCCAACAACCTGCTCAAGCCCTCCGACGGCAAGCCCGTGTGCGTGCCCACCCAGGACATGATCCTCGGCTCCTACTACCTGTCCCTGTGCAAGTTTGACGAGCCGGGCATCGGCAAGGTTTTCCGCAACAAGGAAGAGGCGATCATGGCCTTCCAGGAGAAGGCCGTCGGCCTCCATTCCCCCATCCGCGTGCGTATGACCGGCGAGGTGAACGGCGAGACCGTGACCCGCCTGATCGACGCCACCGTGGGCGCCCTCATCTTCAACGAGTCCATCCCGCAGGATCTGGGCTTCGTCGACCGCACCGTCCCCGGCCATGAGCTGGATCTGGAGATCTGCTTTACCCGCAAGGATCCCGACAAGGCGACCATCGAGTCGGAGGCCGACGTCATCCAGAAGAAGGTCGACAAGAAGCTGCTCGGCAAGATCATCGACCGCTGCATCAAGGCGCACGGGACCTCCCGCTCCGCCATCGTGCTGGATAAGATCAAGGCCACCGGCTACAAGTTCTCCACCCGCGGCGCCATCACCGTCGCCGTCAGCGACGCGGTCATCCCGCCCAAGAAGTACGAGTACATCGCCGAGAGCGACAAGATGGTCGAGAAGATCCAGGCCAAGTACCGCCGCGGCTTCCTGACCGCCGACGAGCGCTACAACGAGGTCATCAAGCTCTGGAACGACACCGCCGAGAAGGTCGCCAACGCTCTGAAGGAGAACCTTGACGACTACAATCCCATCTATATGATGGCGGACTCCGGCGCCCGCGGCTCCATGAACCAGATCCGTCAGCTCGCCGGTATGCGCGGCCTGATCGCCAACACCTCCGGTAAAGCCATCGAGATCCCGATCCGCTCCAACTACCGCGAGGGCCTGAACGTTCTGGAATACTTCATTTCCTCCCGCGGCGCCCGCAAGGGCTTGGCCGATACCGCTCTGCGTACCGCCGACTCCGGCTATTTGACTCGCCGTCTGGTCGACGTCTCTCAGGAGGTCATCATCCGCGACGACGACTGCCAGTCCGATTCCGGGCTCTACGTCACCGACATCTACGACAAGAGCTTGGAGCAGTTCAAGCAGCGCGACGCGGAGATCACCGCCGAGCTCAAGAAAAAGAAGAAGGCCGTCACCGTCTTCGATCGTGTGGCCGCCCTCAAGGAGAAATACTCCGATAAGCCCATCGAGTCCATCCAGGAGCGCCTGGTCGGCCGCTTCCTGATCCGGGATTGCGTGGACGGCAAGACCGGCGAAGTCGTCTGCTCCGCCGATCAGATGATTACTGACGATCTGGCCGAGAAGATCCTGCGCGCCGAGCAGGTCAACCAGAACACGCCCTATCCGGCCGTCGGCATCCGCTCCATCCTGGGCTGCAAGTCCCGCCACGGCGTCTGCCGCAAGTGCTATGGCGCCAACCTGGCCAACGGCCTGCCCGTCACCGTGGGCGAATCGGTCGGTATCATCGCCGCCCAGTCCATCGGCGAGCCCGGTACCCAGCTGACCATGCGTAACTTCCACACCGGCGGCGTTGCCGACGCCGACGACATCACCCAGGGTCTGCCCCGCGTCGAAGAGCTCTTCGAGGCCCGCAAGCCCAAGCGTGCCGCCATCCTCAGCGAGATCGCCGGCAAGGTCAGCTTCCAGGACGTCAAGCGCAACCGCGAGATCGTCGTCACGAGCGAGGATCTGGAGAACCCCGACGTGCGCACCTATTCGGTGCCCTTCGGTTACCGCATCCGTGTCAACGAGGGCGATTCCGTCGAGAAGGGCACGCCCCTGACCGAGGGTGCCTACAATCCCCACGATCTGCTGGCCATCATGGGCCCCGACGCCGTTCAGGACTACATCATCAAGGAAGTCCAGGGCACCTACCGCAGCCAGGGCGTTGAGATCAACGACAAGCATATCGAGGTCATCGTCCATCAGATGATGCGGCAGTACCACATCACCGACGCGGGCGACACCGATCTCATCGTCGGCACCAACGTTGAGCGCGGCACCTACTACGAGGCCAACTATCAGGTCGACTGTCGCACCGCCAACGGGGAGGAAGGGCTGCGCCACGCCGAGTACGAGCCCACCCTGCTCGGTATCACCAAGGCCTCCCTGGCCACCGACTCCTTCCTGTCCGCCGCTTCCTTCCAGGAGACCACGCGCGTGCTTACCGACGCCGCCATCAAGGGCAAGGTCGACCGTCTGGTCGGCCTCAAGGAGAACGTCATCATCGGCAAGCTCATCCCGGCCGGCACCGGTATGAAGTGTTTCCAGGAGGAGCCCGTCCGCGAGGATGAGGATGATGTTGCCATCGCCGAGTAAACCACAAAAAAATCGCCTCTCCGTGCGGAGAGGCGATTTTTTTGACTCAGACGGACGCTTACGCTTCCTTCTTGCCCTCCAGGAGCTTGTAGACCAGCGCGGCGATCGCGGCACCCGCGAAGGGGCCGACGACGAAGATCCACATTTCTCCGATGGGGGCGCTGTTGCCGGAGATCAGCGCGGTCAGCGCCGGGCCGAGACTGCGGGCGGGGTTGACCGAGGTGCCCGTCAGACCGATGCCCAGGATGTGGACGAGGGTCAGGGTCAGACCGATGATGAGGCCGCCGAAGGAGCCGTGGCCCGCCTTCTTGGACGTGACGCCCAGAATGGTCAGCACGAAGATGAAGGTCAGCACGCACTCCACGATCAGGCCGGCCCAGATGCTCCCGCCGACGCCGGCCAGCCCGTTGGAGCCGAAGCCGCCCGTCGCGTCCTTGACGCCGCCGAGGGTGAAGATGGCGTTGAGCAGCTCGGCGCCGGCGAAGGCGCCCAGGCACTGCGCCACGACGTAGCCGCAGAACTCTCCGATCTTCATGCCGCCCGAGAGCAGCACGCCCAGGGAGACCGCCGGGTTGATATGGCAGCCCGAAATGTTGCCCACGCAGTAGGCCATGCCCACGATGACCAGCCCGAAGGCCAGCGCCGTCAGCAGATAGCCCGTGCCCTGCCCGGCGTTGCAGCCGACCAGCATGGCCGTGCCGCAGCCCATGGTGACCAGGACGCAGGTGCCGATGAATTCCGCAATGTACTTTCTCATCGATGATTCCTCCTTATCTTGTGGTTGGGGCGGGAACGCCCCTATGGGTAGTATACCACCGGCGCGCGGAAAATGCAACCGCGCGTCTCTTTTTTCGCCCGGGAGGAAAACCGCCCGCCCGGTGTGGGAAAAACAGCAAAAAACCTCTTGACAAAAGGGGACTTGCCGTGGTAACATGATTAACTGCACGGGCATATTATGCCCAAATGCACCCGGCGGTCACCCCCGCCGAGAAATCGAGAGAGGAGGAAACTTATGCCTACATTTAACCAGCTCGTCCGCAAGGGAAGAGAGACCCAGCTCCGCAAGCCGACGGCGCCCGCGCTGCTCAAGAGTCTGAACACCAAGAAGCAGGTGCTCAACGATCAGTGCTCGCCCCAGAAGCGCGGCGTGTGCACCAAGGTCACGACCTTCACCCCCAAGAAGCCGAACTCCGCGCTGCGTAAGATCGCGAGGGTGCGTCTGTCCAACGGGATCGAGGTCACCTCTTATATCCCCGGCGAAGGGCACAATCTGCAGGAGCACAGCGTCGTTCTCATCCGCGGCGGCCGTGTCAAGGACCTGCCCGGTGTGCGTTACCACATCATCCGCGGCACCCTTGATACCCAAGGCGTTGCCAACCGGATGCAGGCCCGTTCCAAGTACGGTGCCAAGCGGCCCAAGGGCTCCAAGTAAGTCAAGCGTTTTTTCTGCTGACTTGAAGGATCAAGCAGCGGCGTTATATAAATGTATTGCGCCTTTGCTTGGCCACGGATCATTTTGGATTCGAGTACCAATGATATCATTCTGTGAAGGAGGGAAGCGAAATGCCAAGAAGAGGCTTTATCGCCAAGCGCGATGTTTTGCCTGATCCGCTTTACAATTCCAAACTCGTGACCCGTCTGATCAACAACGTGATGCTCGACGGCAAGAAGGGCGTTGCGCAGAAGATCGTTTACGATGCGTTCCGCATCATCGAGGAGAAGACGGGGAAGGAACCCCTGGAAGTGTTTGAAGCGGCCATGGAGAACGTCATGCCCCAGCTCGAGGTCAAGGCCCGCCGTGTCGGCGGCTCGACCTATCAGGTGCCCATGGAGGTGCGTCCCGAGCGTCGTCAGACGCTGGGCCTGCGCTGGATCACCACCTACAGCCGTGCCCGTTCCGAGAGAACGATGAAGGAGCGTCTGGCCGGTGAGATCATGGACGCCGTCAACGGACTGGGCGGCGCCGCCAAGAAGCGCGACGAGACCCATCGCATGGCGGAAGCGAACAAGGCGTTCGCGCATTACCGCTGGTAATCACCCGCGCATGTCCGCCGCTTCCAGTGCAAGCGGCATGATTATGGAGGTAACCAATGCCAAGAAAAGTTTCTCTGGAAATGACCAGAAACATTGGTATCATGGCCCATATCGACGCGGGTAAGACCACCACCACCGAGCGTATCCTGTTCTATACGGGCGTCAACCGTAAGATGGGCGAAACGCACGACGGCGCGTCGACCATGGACTGGATGGAGCAGGAGCAGGAGCGTGGTATCACCATCACCTCCGCCGCTACCACCTGTTTCTGGAAGGACCATCGTATCAACATCATCGACACCCCCGGACACGTGGACTTCACCGTTGAGGTCCAGCGTTCTCTGCGCGTGCTCGACGGCTCCGTGACCGTCCTGTGCGCCAAGGGCGGCGTCGAGCCCCAGTCGGAGACCGTCTGGCGCCAGGCGGACGAGTATAAAGTCCCCCGCATGATCTACGTCAACAAGATGGACATCATGGGCGCCGACTTCTATCGCGTGCTGGATATGATCAAGGAGCGGTTCCATTGCAACGCCGTTCCCATCCAGCTCCCCATCGGCGTGGAGGACACCTTCCGCGGCATCGTCGACCTGATCGAGATGGACGCGGAGGTCTACTACGACGACCTGGGCAAGGACGTCCGCCGGGAGGAGATCCCCGAGGACATGAAGGAGCTGGCGCAGAAGTACCGTCAGCAGCTCATCGAGAGCGTCGTCGAGCAGGACGAGGAGCTGATGGAGAAGTACTTTGAGGGCGAGGAGCCCAGCGTCGAGCAGATCAAGAAGGTCATCCGCAAGGCCACCATCGCCAACGAGATGGTCCCCATCTGCTGCGGCACGTCCTACCGCAACAAGGGCGTGCAGCCCCTGCTGGACGCCATCGTGGATTTCATGCCCGCTCCGACGGACGTGGAGTCCATCCGCGGCGTCAATCCCCGCACCGGCGAGGAGGAAGCCCGCCATTCCTCGGACACCGAGCCCTTCTCGGCTCTGGCGTTCAAGATCGCGACCGACCCCTTCGTGGGCAAGATCTGCTTCTTCCGCGTCTATTCCGGCACCGTCGACGCGGGCGCCGGCGTCTACAATTCCTGCAAGGACAATAAGGAGCGCATGGGCCGCATCCTGCAGATGCACGCCAACCACCGTGAGGATCTGGAGACCTGCTACGCCGGCGATATCGCCGCCGCCGTCGGTCTCAAGAACACCACCACCGGCGACACCCTCTGCGACGAGCGCCACCCCATCATCCTGGAGTCCATGAACTTCCCCGAGCCGGTCATCCGCGTGGCCATCGAGCCCAAGACCAAGGCCGGCCAGGAGAAGATGGGCATCGCCCTGGCCAAGCTGGCCGAGGAAGACCCCACCTTCAAGTGCTACACCGACGAGGAGACCGGCCAGACCATCATCGCCGGTATGGGTGAGCTCCATCTGGAGATCATCGTCGACCGTCTGCTGCGCGAGTTCAAGGTGGAGGCCAACGTCGGCGCGCCTCAGGTCGCCTACAAGGAGAGCATCCGCAAGAAGGTCGACCACGAGTGCAAGTACAAGCGCCAGTCGGGCGGCTCGGGCCAGTACGGCCACGTCAAGATCATCGTCGAGCCCAACGAGTCGGGTAAGGGGTACGAGTTCATCAACGCCGTCACCGGCGGCTCCATCCCCAAGGAGTTCATCGCCCCGGTCGATGCCGGTATCCAGGGCGCGATGCAGGCCGGCGTGCTGGCGGGCTACCCCGTCGTCGACGTCAAGGTCACCCTCTACGACGGTTCGTATCACGAGGTCGACTCTTCGGAAATGGCCTTCAAGATCGCCGGCTCCATGGCCTTCAAGGAGGCCTGCCGAAAGGCGGATCCCGTCCTGCTTGAGCCCATCATGAAGGTCAGCGTCACCGTGCCTGAGGAGTACATGGGCGACGTCATCGGCGACCTGAACGCCCGCCGCGGCGAGATCCAGGGCTTCGAGGATCGCTCGGGCGTCAAGCAGATCAATGCGCGCGTCCCGCTGGGCGACATGTTCGGCTACGCCACCGATCTGCGCTCCAAGACGCAGGGCCGCGGCCAGTACGTCATGGAGCCCGACGGCTACAAGGAAGTGCCCAAGTCCATCGCGGAGAAGATCATCTCCACCCGCGCCAAGGCCGAATAAGACCGCCAACGGCGCGAAAAATAATACTTGCACTTTTACTGTTTTATGGTAAAATAGTAAACGAGCATCAAATGCTATGATCGAATTATCGTCAGATAAGGGAGGAAACCACAATGGCAAAAGCTAAGTTTGAACGCAACAAGCCCCACGTGAACATCGGCACCATCGGCCACGTCGACCACGGCAAGACCACCCTGACCGCCGCGATCACCAAGTACCTCGGCCTGAAGGGCGAGGCCGAGTTCGTCGATTACGCCAACATCGACAAGGCCCCTGAGGAGCGCGAGCGCGGCATCACCATCAACACCGCTCACGTCGAGTATCAGACCGAGTCCC
>CAMHOI010000046.1 GCA_946186725.1 uncultured Clostridia bacterium | reverse complement strand
CTACGGCTCCCTCGCGGACAGCTACTGCGCCGAGCAACAGGAGCGCATGGTCGCCATGAGCGCCGCCTCCCACAACGCGGAGGAAATGCTCCGCGAGCTTCGCCTGCGCCGCAACCGGATGCGGCAGGCGGCCATCACCCGCGAGATCACCGAGATCACCTCGGGCGTGCGCGCCATCCGTCGGATGCACGCCGCCCCCTCCCAGGAAGGGGAACACAGCCATGACCGATAACACCGGCAAGATCGTCCAGATCGAAGGATGCGTGGTGGACGCCGCCTTCCCCGAGAGCGCCATGCCCCGCATCAAGGAGATGCTGCGCGTCACCGTCAAGGGGGAGGAGCGCGTCATGGAGGTCGCCAAGCACGTCGGCGGCGGCGTGGCGCGCTGCGTCATGCTCGACCCCAGCGAGGGGCTCTGCCGCGGCCTGCCTGTGACCGCCACGGGAGAGACCATCTCCGTCCCCGTGGGGGAAAAGGTGCTCGGCCGCCTCTTCAACGTCCTGGGCGAGACCATCGACGGCGGGCGGGATCTTCCCGCCGACACCCCCCGCGCCTCCATCTACCGCGACCCGCCCTCCTTCGCCGACCGCCCGAGCGACGTGACCACGCTGGAGACGGGCATCAAGGTCATCGACCTGCTCGCGCCCTACGCCAAGGGGGGCAAGATCGGCCTCTTCGGCGGCGCCGGCGTGGGCAAGACGGTGCTCATCCAGGAGCTGATCCACAACATCGCCACCCAGCACGGCGGCTACTCCGTCTTCGCCGGCGTGGGCGAGCGCAGCCGCGAGGGCAACGATCTGTGGAACGAGATGAGCGAGAGCGGCGTCATCGACCACACCGCGCTGGTCTTCGGCCAGATGAACGAGACGCCCGGCGTGCGTATGCGGGTGGCCCTGTCGGGGCTGACCATGGCCGAGCATTTCCGGGACGTCAGCCGCAAGGACGTCCTCTTCTTCGTGGACAACATCTTCCGCTACGTCCAGGCGGGCAGCGAGATCTCCACACTGCTGGGGCACATGCCCTCCGCCGTCGGCTATCAGCCCACCCTCGCCAACGAGCTGGGCGCCTTTGAGGAGCGCATCGCCTCCACCCATAACGGCTCCGTCACCTCGGTGCAGGCCATCTACGTCCCCGCCGACGACTTGACCGACCCCGCGCCCGCGACCACCTTCGGTCACCTGGACGCGACGACCGTCCTCTCCCGCAAGATCGCGGAGCTGGGCATCTACCCCGCCGTCGATCCGCTGGCATCCACCTCCCGCAGTCTGGAGCCGGACGTGGTGGGCGAGCGTCACTATCTGCTCGCGCGCAGGGCGCAGGAGACGCTGGAGCATTACCGGGAGCTGCAGGACATCATCGCCATCCTCGGCATGGACGAGCTCTCCGACGAGGATCGCGCCGCCGTCTACCGCGCCCGCAAGATCCGCAATTTTCTCTCCCAGCCCTTCTCGGTCGCCGAAAAGTTCACGGGCGTGGCGGGTGTTTTTGTCCCGATGGAGGAGACCCTGCGCGGGTTTGAGGCCATCCTCGGCGGAGAGGCGGACGCCTACCCCGAATCGGCCTTCTTCAACGTCGGCACCATCGACGACGTCGCCCGGAAAGCGAGGGAGTAGGCATGAACGCGTTTCCTCTTCAGATCCTTTCCCCCGAGCGTGCCTTCTACGACGGGCCCTGTCTCTCCCTGACCATTCCCCTGGAGGACGGCCTCTACGGCATCCAGGCGGGGCACGCCCCGCTGGTCGCCGCCGTCGTGCCGGGTCAGGTCACCCTGCTGACCCCCGAGGGGGAACGATTGATCTGCGCCATCTCCCAGGGGATGGTCAACGTCAGCGGGGCGGGCGTCCGGCTGCTGTGCGAGACGGCGCTGGCGCCCGAGGAGATCGACGAGGAGGTCGAGCGGCGCCGGGCCCAGCTTGCCGCCGAGGACATGAAGGGCAAGCAGAGCTACAAGGACTATATGCTTTCCCAGCTCGTGTTTGCCCGTGCCGTCAACAACCTGCGGGTCAAGAAACAGGACGCCGCCGGCATCAATCAGCAATAAAGGCAACCGTGCGGTTCCCCTCCCGGGGAAAGCACGGTTGCCTTTTTCCGCACAATGTGATACTATCGTGATGAATACGCGTAGGAGGGGCCTGCCATGAGCCGCCCGGCAAGTTTGTGCCCGCAAAGGAGACTGCCATGCTGAAAGCCGTATTGTTCGATCTGGACGGGACGCTCCTGCCCATGAAGAGTCTGGACGCGTTCATCTCCGCTTTCCTGCGGGACGTGTCCGCCAAGGCCGCCCCGCAGGGCTTTGAGCCCTCTGCGCTGGCCAAGGCGATCTGGGACGCGACGGGCGCCGTCGTCACCAATGACGGATCGCGCAGCAACCTCGACGCCTTCCACGCCGTCATGCGCGCCCGGTACGGGGATCGGACACCCGCGCTGGACGCCATCTTCGACGACTATTACCGGCACGAGTTCAACGACCTCTTCGCCCTGTGCGGGCGCGACCCCGCGGTGGCGGAGACGGTCTCCGCCCTCAAGGAGAGGGGGCTGACCCTCGTGCTCGCGTCCAAGCCCATCTTCCCCCTCGTGGCGCAAAAGGCGCGTATGCGCTGGGCAGGGGTGGATCCCGCCGACTTCGCCCACGTAACGGGGGCCGAAAACTGCACCTTCTGCAAGCCCGCCCCCGCCTATTATACCGAGATCCTGAACAAGCTCTCCCTGGCGCCCGGCGAATGCGTGATGATCGGCAACGACACCGAGGACGACGTCACCGCCGAGCAGGCGGGCGTCGAGGTCTTCCTCGCCACCGACTGGCTCCTCGACCGCAAGGGCGCCGGCGTCGAAGGCCGCCCCCACGGCCGGTTCCGGGATGTGCTCGGCTACGTCGAGGGTAAAATGAAATAAAGCAAGCGCCTCCGCTCATCTGAGAGGAGGCGCTGTTTTTTACACGAAGTCGCTCAGGCGGCGCCCGGCGAAGAAGTCGTGGACCAGCCGGTCGTACTCCTTCCACATGGGAAGGGTCTTGCAGCAGGAGGCGCGGGGGCACTCCTCGGCTCCCTCGGCCAAGCAGGCCACCGTCGCCATGCTCCCCTCCATGCGCTCGAGGATCTCCCCCACCGAGATCTCGTCCGGCGCCCGGCAGAGGCGGTAGCCGCCGCCCCGTCCGCTGGCGCCGCGCACCAGGCCGCCCTCCACGAGATCCCGCATGAGGATCTCCAGATACTTTTTGGAGATGCCCTGCCGCTCGGCCATGTCCTTGAGAGGGACGGGCCCTCCGCCCTGCTCCGCGAGATCGATCATCACCCGCAGCGCGTATCTTCCCCTGGTGGAGATCATCCGTCATCCCTCCGCTTTGTTTCTTTTGCATAGTATATCACAGGGTAAATGCAAAAATCAATGGGAAGGTTTCACAAATCTTTTTTTACCTATTGACATAGTAGGTTATTTCAATTATAATGGGGCAAACCAATCCAAGCAAGGAGGCGACCTCAAATGACCGTTTATGCCGACAACGCGGCCACCACTCCCATGAGCGAGGCCGCCGTCGCCGCCATGCTCCCCTACCTGACCGAGATCAGCGGCAACCCCTCCAGTCTCCACAGCGACGGCCAGCGCGCCAAGGAAGCCCTCGAGGCCGCCCGCGCCGACGTCGCGGCCGCGCTGGGAGCGCAGCCGCGCGAGATCCTCTTCACCTCCGGCGGGAGCGAGGCGGACAACACCGCCCTCCGTGCGGCCGCCGTACTGGGCGCCGAGAAGGGCAAGCGTCATCTGGTGTCCACGGCCATCGAGCATCACGCCGTCCTGCACACCCTCGCCGCGCTGGAAAAAGAGGGCTTCGAGGTCACGCTGGTGCCGGTGGGCGAAAGCGGGATCGTCGATCCCGCCGCCGTCGCCGCCGCCATCCGGGAGGACACCGCGCTGGTCTCCGTCATGTACGCAAACAACGAGATCGGCACCCTTCAGCCCGTGGCTGAGATCGGCGCGATCTGTCGGGAAAAGGGCGTGCTCTTCCACACCGACGCGGTGCAGGCGGTCGGTCGCTGTCCCATCGACGTGAACGCCGAGCACATCGACCTGCTCTCCGCCTCCGCCCACAAATTCCACGGCCCCAAGGGGGTCGGCTTCCTCTACGTCCGCCGGGGCGTGAAGGTGACCCCTCTCATCGCGGGCGGTGCCCAGGAGCGGGGCTTGCGCGCCGGCACCGAGAACGTCGGCGGCATCGTCGCGACGGCGGTCGCCCTCAAGGAGGCCCTCGCCCGCCGCGAGGAGGACGCCGCGCGGCTGACCGCGCTGCGCGACCGCCTGATCGAAGGACTGGCCGCCATCCCCCATTCGGCGCTCAACGGCGACCCTGTCCGCCGTCTGCCCGGCAACGTCAACTTCTGCTTCGAGGGCATCGAGGGGGAATCGCTCCTCCTCCTGCTCGACGACCGGGGCATCCGCGCCTCCTCCGGCTCGGCCTGCACCTCCGGCTCCCTCGACCCCAGCCACGTCCTGCTCGCCATCGGGCGGGTCCACGACGTCGCCCACGGCTCCCTCCGGCTGAGTCTGGGCGAGGACGCCACCGGGGAGGAGATCGACTACCTCATCGCCAACGTCCGCGAGGTCGTCGCCTATCTGCGGAGCATCTCCCCCGTATGGCGGGACCTGCAAAGCGGACAGGGACGCTTCCTTCTGTAAAGGATCTCTCGTTATGAAAAGCAAGATTCTGCGCCGTTTGGCGCTCTCCGCCGTCATGGCGGCCCTCGTTTTCCTTTTGACCCTGCTGGTCAGGATCCCCGCCCCTCTGGGCTACGTCCACCTGGGCGACGCCGCCGTGTGCCTGGCGGCCGCCCTGCTGCCCGTGCCCTACGCCGCGGCGGCGGCCGCCGTCGGCGCCGCCTTGAGCGACCTGGCGGGCGGATTTGCGGTCTATATGATCCCCACCGCCCTCATCAAGGCGGCCATGACCCTCGCCTTCACCCGGAAGGGGGCGCGCATCCTCTGCCGCCGCAACCTGCTGGCCGCTCTGATCGCGGCCCTCATCACCCCCGCGGGCTACGTCGCGGCGGACGCCGTTTTGCTCGCGCTCGCGGGCGGCGGCAGTCTGCTGAGCGCGGCGCCGTGGGCGGCAGCAGCGGCGGATCTGCCCTACAACGCTTTGCAGGGCGCCGCCTCCCTCGCCCTGTTCACGGCGGCGGCCCTCCTGCTCGACCGGCTGGACTTCAAGGCCCGCCTCGACCGGCAGCTCCGCTGACACCATTTCCTTTCAAAGGAGTGTTTATCCATGGCCCTGTACAGCGATACCGTGATGGACCACTTCCGCAATCCCCGCAACGTCGGCGTCATCGAGGACGCGGACGGCGTGGGCGAGGTGGGCAACGCCAAGTGCGGCGACATCATGAAGATCTATCTCAAGATCGAGGACGACGTCGTCGCCGACGTCAAATTCGAGACCTTCGGCTGCGGAAGCGCCATCGCCTCCAGCTCCATGGCCACCGAGCTCATCAAGGGCAAGCCCGTCGCGGAAGCGATGGCGCTCACCAACCGCGCGGTCGCAGAGGCCCTCGACGGCCTGCCCGCCCACAAGCTCCACTGCTCCGTCCTCGCCGAGGAGGCCATCCGCTCGGCGCTGGAGGACTACTACCGCAAGCACCCCGAAAAAGCCCCTGAGAAATGAGGTTTTCCCCATGACCATCCTCTTTGAGCGCTTGCTCCGGCAAAACTTCCGGTTCGGACGAATGTGTCCCCTTTTCTGACCCCGAAACATCATACAGAAAAGAGGAAATCACCATGTCCAACTATCGATTTGAGACCCTTCAGCTTCACGTCGGACAGGAGCAGGCGGATCCCGCCACCGACGCCCGCGCCGTCCCCATCTACCAGACGGCCGCCTACGTCTTTCACGATTCCGCCCACGCCGCCGCCCGCTTCGGGCTGGCCGACGCCGGCAACATCTACGGCCGTCTGACCAACACCACCCAGGACGTGCTGGAAAAGCGTGTGGCCGCATTGGAAGGCGGCGTCGCCGCGCTGGCGCTCGCCTCGGGCGCGGCCGCCATCACCTATACCGTTCAGGCGCTCGCCCAGCAGGGCGACCACGTCGTCTCGCAGGAGACCGTCTACGGCGGCACCTACAACCTGCTCGCCCACACCCTGCCCGGCTTCGGGGTGGAGACCTCCTTCGTCGACATCCACGATCTTGCCGCCGTGGAGGCCGCCATCCGGCCCAACACCAAGGCCGTCTTCGTGGAGACTCTGGGCAACCCCAACAGCGACATCCCCGATATTGAGGCGCTGGCCGCCCTGGCCCATGGCCACGGCATTCCGCTGGTCGTCGACAACACCTTCGGCACCCCCTACCTTTTCCGGCCCATCGAATACGGCGCCGACGTCGTCGTCCACTCCGCCACCAAGTTCCTGGGCGGCCACGGCACCACGCTGGGCGGCGTCATCGTGGACAGCGGCCGGTTCGACTGGGCGGCGCACGCCGATCGCTTCGCCCCCATCGCCAGACCCAACCCCAGCTACCACGGCGTCAACTTCGCCGAGGCCGTCGGCCCCGCCGCCTTCGTGACCTACATCCGCGCCGTCCTGCTGCGGGACACGGGCGCCGCCATCTCCCCCTTCAACGCCTTTCTGCTCCTGCAGGGGGTGGAGACGCTCTCCCTGCGTCTGGAGCGCCACGCCGAAAACACCAAAAAGGTGGTCGACTTTCTCGCCGGCCACCCGCTCGTCGAGCGGGTCAACCACCCGTCTCTGCCCGGGCATCCGCAGCACGCGCTCTACGAGCGGTACTTCCCCCGCGGCGGCGGCTCCATCTTCACCTTTGATCTCAAGGGCGGGCAGGAGGCCGCCTGGCGCTTCATCGACCATCTGAAGCTCTTTTCCCTGCTGGCCAACGTGGCCGACGTGAAGAGTCTGGTGATCCACCCCGCCTCCACCACCCACTCCCAGCTCTCTGACGAGGAGCTGGAGCAGAACGGCATCCACCCCGGCACCATCCGCCTCTCCATCGGTACGGAGCACATTGACGACATCCTCGCGGATCTGCAAGCCGGATTCGCCGCCATCTGAGAAAGGAAGATCACCATGTCCAAGATTTTCAAGGGCGCCGTCGCCCTCATCGGCAACACCCCCCTCGTCGAGGTCACCCGTCTGGAGGAGACCCTCGACCTCAAGGCCACTCTGCTGGTCAAGCTCGAATACTTCAACCCCGCGGGCAGCGTCAAGGATCGCATCGCCAAGGCGATGATCGAGGACGCCGAGCAGAAGGGCCTGCTGAAGCCCGGCTCGGTCATCATCGAGCCCACCTCGGGCAACACCGGCATCGGCCTGGCCGCCATCGCCGCCGCCAAGGGCTACCGCATCATCCTGACCATGCC
>CAMHOI010000045.1 GCA_946186725.1 uncultured Clostridia bacterium | reverse complement strand
GATCCGCCGCCCCTGCCGGCCGGGGGCGACGGCCTCCTTTCATTGAGGCCGGAGACAGGAGATATGCTATGAAACTCTTTGACCGCTTTGCCCGGCGCCACGCCGACCGCCCGGCAAGCCCGGTGCAGACCGCGCCCAAGGAACGCCGCGTCACCGGCCTCATGAGCCGCTATTTGCCCCTCATGCCGCCCGACGCCCGCCTCTACAGGGCCATGCGGGAGGCCATCCCCGTTATCGACGCCGCCGTCGACAAGATCGTCCGTCTGATCGGAGACTTCGAGGTGACGACCGGCGACGAGGCCGCCGACCGCCGTCTGGCCGAATTTCTGCGCAACGTCCCCGTCGGCCCGGGCGGCCGGGGCATGCGCGCCTTTTTGTCGGCTTATACCGATCAGCTGCTCACCTACGGCACCGCCGTGGGGGAGATGGTGCTCTCGGGCGACGGCGAGGAGATCGCCGCCCTCTACAACGCCTCGCTGGACGACCTGACCCTGGAGGAAGGGGAGGATCCCTTCGCCACCGTGGTCTGCCGCCGCGTGGGCGGCCGCCCCGAGCCCGCCCCCTTTCAGCAGTTGATCCTCTACACCGCCCTGCGTCCCGAGCCCGGCAAGCGGACGGGCAACGCTCTGCTGAAGGGAATGCCCTTTCTGGCCAACATCCTGGCCAAGATCTACGAATGCATCGGGGTCAACTTCGAACGCATGGGCAATCTGCGCTATGCGGTGACCTACCGCCCCGGTCCCGACGCGGTCGACCGCCTCAGCGCCAAGGACCGCGCCGGCCAGATCGCCACCCAGTGGTCGGCCGCCATGAGCAGCGACGAGGTGCGCGACTTCGTGGCGGTGGGCGACGTGGACGTCAAGGTCATCGGCGCCGAGAGCCCCATGCTCTCCACCGAGATACCCGTGCGGCAGCTGCTCGAGCAGATCGTCGCCAAGACGGGCCTGCCCCCCTTCCTGCTGGGACTGAGCTGGTCCTCGACCGAGCGCATGTCCTCCCAGCAGGCCGACCTGCTGACCAGCGAGCTGGAATACTACCGCGACCTGCTGACCCCCGTCATCCTGCGGGTGTGCGACCTCCGGCAGCGGCTGGAAGGGGAGGCGCGCTCCCTGAAAGTGGAATGGGAGCCCATCAACCTGCAGGATGAGATCGTCCTCGCGCAGGCCCGACTCTACCGGGCGCAGGCCATGCAGATCGAAGCCGCTCTGAAAGGAGAATCTCATGAGTGAAAAACCAACCCTCCCCGGCGTCCCCACCGAGGAGGAACTGCAGATCATCAACAAACTGTCCCGCCGTCCTCTGGCGCCCGAGGAGGTCTTCGTCTTCTCGGTGGTGCTGTGCGATAACGAGATCGACCGGGACAACGAGCGTTTCACCGTCCCCGCCCTGCAAAAGCTGGCGGAGCTCTACGTCGGCAAGACGGGCATCTTTGACCATTCGGGGCAGGGACGGGATCAGTGCGCGCGCATCTTCTCCTGCACCGTCGAGCCGGGGGAGAAAACCACCGCCGCCGGGGAGCGGTATCATTGCCTCAAGGCCCGCGCCTATATGCCCCGCACCGAGTCCAACCGCGACCTGATGCTGGAGATCGACGCCGGCATCAAGAAGGAGGTCAGCGTTGGCTGCGCCACGGCGGGGCGCACCTGCTCGGTATGCGGCGCCGACCTCAGAAGGGGTCCCTGCGGGCATCGTCTTGGCCGCTATTACGTCAAGGACGGCGCCCGTACCAAATGCCACGCCGTCCTCTCCGATCCCACCGACGCCTACGAATGGTCCTTTGTGGCCGTGCCCGCCCAGCCGGCCGCCGGTGTGACCAAGGCGCACCGTCTCAAAAAGGGCGCCGATTGGGATGCCCTGCTGGCCGCGCTGAAGGAGGGGAACGCCGTCACGCTGGATCCCGTCGACGCCGAGGGGCTGACCAAGTCCCTGCAGGCGCTGCGCGAGCGGGCGGAGGAGGGCGCGCGTCGGCTGGACGAAATGCGCCGTGAGGCCAAGCGACTGACCCTGCTGACCCAGCCCGCGCTGGACGGGGAGGCGGCCGACCGTCTCGTCGCCCCCATGGAGGGGGAACAGCTCAAGGCCTACGTCGACGCCTGCCGCCGCACCGCGGCCGAGCGCCTGCCTCTGCGGCCTCAGCTTGCCCCTGCCAAAACGACCGCCGATCCCTCGGCGGATGACAATTACCGTATCTGAAAGAGGAGGAAATCTCAATGGCTTTTGATTCCGTTCGCATCGAAAAGGGGATGTATCATGTCCCCGGCAAGTCCTTCACCCAGGTCCTGGAGGAGCTCGACCCCTCCCGCAATTACGTGGGTACCGAGTACGAGGGGCTGGACGCCTTCCAGCGCCAGCTCAAGCGTTTCCACATCAAGGTCGCCGGCGCCAACTCCGACGTGTTGGAGAAGTTCTACTCCACCTCGGATTCCGCCGCCCTCTTCCCCGAGTACGTCTCCCGAGCCATCAAGACGGGCATCGAGGAGACCAATCTGCTGCCCAACGTGATCGCCTCGACCACCAACATCGTGGGCATGGATTACCGCTCGGTGGTCTCGAATCCCGCTGACAGCGAAAAGGAGCTGCGCGCCGTCTCCGAGGGCGACGTCATTCCCACCACCACCGTCTCCACCAAGGAGAATCTGGTTCAGCTGACCAAGCGGGGCCGTATGCTGGTCGCCTCCTATGAGGCCCTCAAGTACCAGCGGCTCGACCTCTTTACGGTCATGCTCCGCCAGATCGGCTCCTACATCGCCAAGCAGCAGTTCGCCGACGCCATGACCACCGTGCTCCAGGGCGACGGCAACGACAACCCCGCCGAGGTCATCACGACCGCTTCCGCCGGCGTACTGACCTATGCCGATCTGCTGGCGCTGTGGAACGCCATGGGCGCCTATGAGCTGAACACCATCGTCGCTTCCCCCGACATGATGCTCAAGATGCTCGCCATCGAGGAGTTCAAGAATCCCAACACCGGCATCAACTTCCAGGGCACCGGTCGCCTCAACAACCCGTTGGGGGCCAACTTCATCAAGTCCGACGCGCTGAGCACGGGCACCATCGTTGGCCTGGACAAGCGTTTTGCGCTGGAGATGGTCGTCGCCTCCGACGTGGCCGTCGAGTACGACAAGCTCATCGACCGTCAGCTCGAGCGCGCCGCCATCAGCTGCACCGCGGGCTTCTCCAAGATCTTCGACGAGGCCTCCGTCGCCCTGCACCTGCAGGCCTGATCCATCCGTGCGGGGAGGTGTGAATCATGATCGAATTTGAAAAGGTGCTGGGCGCCTTTTCCCGCCTGGCCGAGCTGACCGAGTCCGAGGCCAGGCGCGAGAGCGCCCTGGTGACCCTCGCCATCGGAGAGGTCGGCGTCATGCTCCGGCCGGGCGCCTGCACGCCCGACAATCACGACCGTATCTGCCACGCCTGCGCCGCCTTTGCCTATCACAAGCATGCCCTGCTGACCGCCATGAAGAGCGTGGACTTCACGGCCGGCGACGTCAGGATGTCTGCGCCCGACGCCGCCCTGCTGGGGCTGGCACGCCAACTGCGGGAGGACGCCGTCGGCAGCATCGCCGACCTCCTCGACACAGGCGGCTTCGCCTTCATGCAGGTGGGACCGTGACCCCGCGCGAAAGCGTCGCGGGGCTGTTCGAGCGGTTCGGCCGCACCGTCACCCTGCTGACGGCAAGCGGCGCGGTGCACTGCTTCCTGCAGCCCATGCGATATAAGAACAAGATGTTCCTGGACAGTCAGTACACCAGGATCGGCGTTGTGGATGAGAGCTGCTTTCTCTACCTCGGCCCGCCCGAGCACGACCTGCCGGAGGGGGCGTTTCCCGTCCTGTGGGACGAGAACGGAGACGGCTACACCTGCGTGAAGCGGGAGTTCATCCGGCTGGGTTATCAGCCCGTCTATCTGTGGGCCGTTCTGAGAAGGGAGGAGAGCGCGTGAGCGAACCGCTGTATTCCGCTCTCGGGCAGGAGATCAGCGCCCTTCGCGCCTGCCTGACCGAAGCCATGCCGGCCGTGCGTGTCATAGAGGAGTACGAGTTTCGTCAGGCGGCCGCGCTCGCGGTGCCCACGCTGACCGTCGGCGTGCAGGCCGTGCGCCTGTCCGAGCGGTATCTGAGTGCGATCGCCGGCCGTGCCGACGGCGCGATCACAACGGCCGCCGGACTGGAGGTCGACTTTGCCGTGACCGTCCATTGTCCCATCGCTCAGGGCGGCGGATACGCCCGGATGCTGATGACCCGGGCCGCGGACGCCCTGCGATACAGTCAAACCTTCGGGTTCTGCAAGCTTGTCACGGGCCCCAAGGGATACGACCGTTCCAGCCGCTGTCTCCGTCTGCCCATCATTGTGACGGCACGCTATCTTTTGTAGGAGGAGTGCCATGTTGAATCAAGACAAGGGCTATCAGCCCCGTGTGTGGATCGAAGGACAGCTTTGGCCCGCCGTGACCGAGGTGACGGTGTCGGCCGTGCGGCCCAATTACCAGCAGAGCCCGGACTACACCCGGTCGACCTGTGACGTCGTGATTTGCCGCCGCCTGCCCGTAGGGCTGAGCGTGGGCAATCTCTACCCTCGAAGAGGGTTCGACGTGGTCATCGCGGACGGATGGAACACCTTTACCCTCGACGACTGCGAGTGGCTGAAGATGGAGCGCACCATCGACGCCGAGGGCGCCGTCGAGAAGACCACGCTGCGCGCGAGCGCCCTGCATTTGCAATAAAGATCGGGACGGATCGGAAACGATCCGTCCCGATCTTGCTTTCTGCGTCAGGAACCGACCTCACCCGCCAACCCCCTTGTGACAGCATTTGCGCCGGCGGCGCGGTATGATGGAAGGACCATAGTGCGATTCAGAGGTGGACAAGTATGGACAGACCAAAAGAAAGAATTTTCTCCCCGGCTTCGCCCCTGCTGCGGCAGGTCGTCCGTCAGACGGGCAGCGCCCTGTTCGGCTTTCTGATGTCCCGCACCGCTCTCTTCGGCGCGTGGGCCCCCTTCGGCGTGGCGGTCGCGGCGGGCATGCCGACCGAGCTGGCCACCGCCGCCGCCATCGGCGCGGGGATCGGCTACTTTTTCCCCGTGGACGGAGGGAGCGGCTTCCGCTACCTGGCGGCGGTGGTGTGCGTGGCCATGATCCGCTTTCTTCTGCCCCGCAAGTGGCAGGAGAAGGAACGCGCCCTCTTTGCGGGCGGCACGGCGCTGGCGACCGGATTGCTCACCTCGGTGGTCGTGCTGGCGGCAAGCGGCCTGAAGGGCGAGACGCTCCTGTCCCTTGCCGTAGAATGCCTGGCCGCGTCGGGCACCGCCTTTTTCGTCTCGGTCGCCGCCGACGCGACCGACGCCCTCAAGCAAAAACTGCGCCTGAGCGCAGCCCAGACGGTCAGTTTGGTGATGGTCATCGGCCTGGTTCTGATGTCCTTTTCCCGCTTTCGGGCGGCTGGGATCTCCTTTTCGGAGATCGCGGGCATCCTGCTTGTCCTCTCGGCCGCCCGCTACGGCGGGGAGCGAAGCGGGGCGCTCGCGGGCGTCACGCTCGGTTTTGCCATGCTTCTGGCGGGGGATCATAATCTCTGGCAGACGGGCGCCTTCGCCATGGGTGGACTGATGGCGGGCCTGTTCTCCGCCCTGGGCGGGATCGCGGGCGTCGCCGCGCTGGACGCCGTGATCCTGCTCTTTGCCATGCGCGCGGGGCTGACCGACTCGTGGACCTTGCTGGCGGAGGCGGGGATTGCCTCCCTGCTTTCCCTTCTGCTTCCGCGCAAGTGGCAGGATCCGCTGGGCGCCGTCTTCGCGCCTCCTCCCGAGATGCCCCGCCTGGACGGCCTTCGCAAGGCGGTGTCCCTGCGCCTCTCCTTTGCCTCCGAGGCCCTGCGCGACGTGTCGCAGACCGTCGACGCGGCCGCCCGTCGCCTGGAGGAGAGCCGCACGCCCGATTTTGAGGGAATGCTGGGGCAGGTGGAGGAGGACGCCTGCGGCGGGTGCGCTTTGCGCCGTTACTGCTGGGAGGAAAACGCCGCCGAGATCGCCTCCGAGCTGACCGACATGACCAGAGGAGAGATCGCCCCCGAGGCGGCCGGCCCCACGCTGACCAAGGTGTGCAGCCATCTGGATCGCGTCTGCGGTGCGCTGGACAGGCGCTACCTCTCCCTGACCCGCCATCGGGCCGCCAAGCGGCGGGTGGATGAGGTGCGCGGCGTCCTCATGGACCAGTTCGGCGGGCTCTCCGATATGCTCTACGACATGGCCTGCGATATGGAACGGGACCGCCGCTACGATCCGGACGCCGCCTCCCGGGTGGATACCGCCCTGCGCGGGGTGGGGATCTATCCCACGGACGTGGGCTGTTCGCTGGACGGCAGCGGGCGCATGAGCGTGGAGCTCCGTGTGACGATCGGACGGCAGGACCGCCTCAACCGGATGCAGATCCTGCGCGCGGTGACCGCCGCCTGCGAGCGCGCCTTCGATCCGCCCTGCGTCCAGTACGCCCACGGCTGCGCTTTGATCACATTGAGCGAAAAAGCCCTTCTTCAAGCGGATATCGGGCTGTTTCAACTGGCCATGGGAGAGGGAAAATTCTGCGGCGACGCGGGTTGTGATTTCCAGGACGGAAGGGGGCGGCAGTGGATGGTGCTGTGCGACGGCATGGGCGCCGGCGGGCGCGCCGCCGTGGACGCGACCATGGCCTCGGCGCTCATGGAGCGGCTGCTCAAGGCGGGCTTCGGACCCGACTGCGCTCTCAAGCTGGCCAACGCCGCCATGCGCTGCAAGTCGACCGAGGAATCCCTCTCCACCGTCGATTTGTGCGCCATTGACCGCTTCAGCGGCCGCACCGAGCTCTACAAGGCGGGCGCCTGCCCCACCGTGGTGGTGCGCGGCGGACGGACCGCAAAGGCGGAATGCGCCTCCCTGCCCGCGGGGATCGTGGGGCAGGTGGGCTTCGATTCAGCCGCCGTTTACCTCAAGGCCGGGGATATGATCGTGATGATGTCGGACGGCGCTCTCACCGACGGCACCGACTGGATCTGCGCCGAGGCGGAGGCCTGGAAGGGGCAGGGAAGCGCCGCCCAGCTGGCCGAGCGTCTGGCTCGCGCCGCCCGCCGGCGCCGTCACGACGGTCATGACGACGACGTTACCGTGATGGTCGCCATCCTGGAAAAAGCAGCCTCGTGAGGGGTTGCCAAATAGGCGGAACTATGGTAGAATAGGGCGAAAAGAAAATTCTACCGAGGTGTGATATTCATGTCAGGGCATTCCAAGTGGAACAACATCAAGCGCAAGAAGGAGAAGACCGACGCCCAGAAGGCCAAGATCTTCACCCGCATCGGCCGCGAGCTCGCCATGGCGGTCAAGACGG
>CAMHOI010000044.1 GCA_946186725.1 uncultured Clostridia bacterium | reverse complement strand
ATTGCTGTCCTTCCACACCGGGGCAGCTCACGCTGGCGAACTATCTCGTCCAAGAACTGAAGGAGATCGGCGTGGCGGACGCCTTTCACGACGGGCGGGGATACGTGTACGGTCATATTCCCGCTACCCCGGGGTGTGAAAACGAGGAAAAGATCGGTCTGATCGCGCATATGGACACCTCGCCCGACGTCAGCGGAGCGAATGTTCAGCCCATTCGCGTGGTGTATGACGGAACCAACATCGAGCTGCTGGACGATTCCTTCCTCGGAGAGGAAATGATCGTTTCCGCGGGCGATACTTTGCTCGGTGCCGATGACAAAGCGGGCGTGGCCGAGATCGTCGCCGCCTGTGAGGTCCTTTTGAACGACCCGTCGATCCGGCACGGGCAGATCAGCATCGGCTTCACCCCCGACGAGGAGATCGGCCGCGGCGCCGACGGCTTTGACCTCAAGGTGTTCAACGCCGATTATGGGTATACCGTCGACGGCGGCGTCCTCGGCGAGATCGAGAGTGAAAATTTCAACGCCGCCTCGGCCGACCTGACTGTTTATGGGCTCAATACCCATCCCGGTTCAGCTAAAGGCAAGATGAAAAACGCCCTGCTCTTTCTTCACGAGTGGATGGCGCTCCTGCCGCCGGAGCAAACCCCTGAGCACACGGAGGGCAGGGAAGGGTTCTACCACGTCAACGACGTCACCGGCGACGTGTCTCAGGCGAAGGCGCATCTGATCCTGCGCGATCACGATCGCGCCGAATTTGAGAAGAAAAAGGCATATCTCGCGCAGATCACTGCCTTTCTCAACGAAAAATACGGCGAGGGCACCTTTGCGCTGGGAATGCGCGACACTTACTACAATATGCGGGAGATCGTCGATCAGCATCCTGCCATCGTCAAACGTGCGCAGGATGCCATGACGGCCTGCGGCGTCACGCCGATCCTGAAGCCCATTCGCGGAGGCACGGACGGCGCCCTCCTCTCCTACATGGGCTTGCCATGCCCCAATCTGTCCACCGGCGGGCTCAACTTTCACAGCAAGCACGAGTCCATCCCCGTCAGCTCTCTGCTGAAAATGACCGAGGTGCTCGTCTGTCTGGTCACCTCGCGGCCGTGATTCACACATAAAAACGCCCCACCGAGCGGTGGGGCGTTTTTGGTTTCGCGGTGGGTCAGGCACGATCCTCGTCGCCGAAGGCCTTGCCGCACTGGGGGCAGAACTTGGGCGGGTTGGTTGGATCCTCGGGCGTCCAGCCGCACTTGCTGCAGCGATAGGTCGCAGCCATCTCCGGCTTCTTGGCGCCACAGTTCTGGCAGAAGTTCCCGGTGTTTTTGGTCCCGCAGGCGCAGGTCCAGCCATCGTCGGCGACGGGCTTTGGCTTGCCGCACTGGGGGCAGAAGTTGCCCGTGGCAACGGCGCCGCAGGAGCAGGCCCAGCCACCCGCCGGTTGCTGCGCCTGGGGCTGAACAGGGGCCTGCGCCTGTTGCTGCTGACCCATATTGTAGAGATTCTGCGCGTTGGTGGCGGCCCCCGCGTTCATGGCCATGCCGAAGCCCATGAAGCCGGTCATGGCTCCGTTAGGATTCTCGGCGGCGGCACGCATGGCGTCGGCCTGTGCGCCGACGAGCGTCGCGCCCGCCATGGTGGGATCGCGGAGAATGGCGGCCTGCTGCGCCTTCTTGATCATTTCGGCGTCCTCGTCGGGGAGGGTGACGCTGCCCATGGCGACGGATACGACGCGCAGACCGCGCAGCTCCGCCCATTTAGCGGTAAGGACTTCGTTGAGGGCGTTCTCGAGATCGGTGTTGTGCTGAACAATCTGGTTGGGACGCAGCCCGAGATCAGACAGTTTTCCGAAGGCGGGCTGCAGGGCAGAGACGAATTCTGTCTTCAGCTGGCTGTCAATCTCCGAGCGGGGATACTCGTCGGAAATATTGCCGCAGACGTTGGTGTAGAACAGCAGGGGATCGACGATCTTGTAGGAATACACGCCTGAGCAGCGCACGGACACGTCGATATCCAGACCGATGTTCTTGTCCACCACGCGGAAGGGAATGGGATTGGCGGTGCCGAATTTGTTGTCGATGAGCTCTTTGATATTGAAATAATAGACGCGCTGATCTTTTCCGGTATCGCCGCCGTAGGTGAAGCGCTTGCCGATGGTCTTGAAGGTGTCGAGGATGCTCTTCCCCAGACTGCCGGCAAAGATGCTGGGCTCGGTAGAGGTGTCATAGGTGAACTCGCCGGGCTCGGCGCAGACCTCCACTACCTTGCCCTGCTCGACGATCATCATGCACTGCCCGTCGGCCACGGCGATGCCGGAGCCGTTGGAAATGATGTTGTCGTTGCCCTTGGTGTTGGAGGAACGGTTGCCGACCCTCTTCTGACCCTTGACGACGAGGATCTCCTTGGGGATGGCTTCACAGTAGAAGAATTCTTTCCACTGGTCGGCCAGTGTGCCGCCGAGTGCGCCGATTCCTGCTTTGATAAGTCCCATTGTGTTGTGCTCCTTTCAGAATTGAAGTTCTATGGTAAGGTGTTTTGCTCGCATTCAGAATCGTCCGCCGCCGCCCCCGTGGCTGGTGCCGGAGGAGCTGCTGTGGCTGCCGCCGCCACCGCCCGAGCTGCTGCTTTCTCGGCGGGTGCGGGTGACGTCCTTGCGGATGAAGATTACGTTGCGGTTGCGGATGTTGACGCTATTGTTTACGAGGTAATTGTCTGCCGTCGTGGCCGTGCGCACGTTCTTCATCTTGGATTTCATGGACAAGACGATGATCAGCGCGATGACAAATCCGATGACGACGCACAGAACGGTGATGCCCAACGAGGGCAGTTCTTTGGGCGGCTCAGGCAGCTCGCCGTCCCGCTCGACGTATTCTACGCAGTCCAGAAAGGTCGAAGCGGCGGCGCCGTAATCCTCACCGGACAGTTTTGCCTTGACGCGGTTTTTGATCTGCTCGACGCTGCTCTTAAATCCGTAGACTTCTTTGCCCTGGGTGGAGACCCAGTAGCCGCGATCAGAGGGATTATTCTCGTTGACGTAAATGACCAGCACGACGCCGTCGTTCTCGTCGCCTGCGCCGATGACGCTTTCCAGGTAATCGTCGGCATAGGCCATGATGATGGACTCAAATTCATAGTCGCTGACGTCGCTCAGATCGGTGTATTCGTTGCCCAGCGAGCCGGTGGTCAGAATAAGGCAGCAAGTGTCATACCGGGAGGAAAGATCGCGGCATCTTGCCTCCAGATCGGATTTCTCGGAGGCGAAGAAGAGACCGGCCCCGTCTTCAACGTAAGTCGACGGGGGATCATTGGCCGCGCCCGCTGTCAAAGCGAACACGCTCAGCAGAAGGAGACACACGGCGATCCCGCACAATATTCGTTTCATACCACCCCTCCTCATAACTGCAGCCACCACGCGATCAGGTACGCGATCGCGGAGAACAGGGCGCTGAAACCAAGTAAAAAGGACCAGAATTTTCCCTTGGAGACGGGAAGGGAGCCGATCACCTTGCCGGTCTGACCGTTGACGGCGAAGGAATAGTTCTTGCCCGCGTACTTGGAGGTGATGAGATAGACGGGGAGCAGAACGTATTTGACAGCCGGGTCGGTCAGCTTCAGATTGGACGCCACGCGCATGACAGAAGAGAACTCGGAAAGCTGGCCGCGGTAGACCTGATCCACGCTCTGCCTGACGCGGGCGTCGGCGCGGGGTAGACTGCTCTCTGCGTTGACGTCGAACCGGTCGGCAAGGTAGCCGGACAAATAGCCGGGCGCGAACTCGACGAGCTGAGAATAGTCGAAGGGCTCCAGGGAGTCCATCAGCGCGTCATCCATCTTCACGCTGCCGTCCACGGGGATCCGGGAGAAGGACATCGATCCGTCGATCGTCGCGTAGTAGTAGCTGGTCTCCGTGTAGTTGTAAGAGCTGTCGCTCCAGTGACGGACGCGCGTCGTTTCGTAGGTGGCGTCACCGTCACAGGTGCAGTCAAACAGCCAGAAGGGGACGTAAACGCCCTGTACCTCCTTGATCTTGTTGGCGGTGACAAAGTTTTTGGGAAGCAGCCATTTGCCCTTGCAAAACGCTTTGATCCGGTCGGCCAGACCTTTCTTGAAGGGGATGACGCCGTTGGGCTTGACAAAGCCGGTGAGGTTGGGCTCCATCAGGACCACGTTGTCGCAGTAGGGACAGCGCGTGGCCGCCGTGGTCGCGTCGGCAACGATCTCGGCGCCGCAGGACTGGCAGACGTAGGAAACCGTGCCCTCCAGTTCTTCGGTAGAGACGTTCTTGTTGTAATCGCCCCAGTCAAAGGGCTTTTCCGCATTGACGTCCGCGTTCTTGACCGTTTCGAAATCAAAGTGACTGTCGCAGTAGGAACACGCGAAATCACTGCTGTCCGAGTCGTAGGTCAGCGGTGCGCCGCAGCTTGGGCATTTGAACGAAAGAAGCTCTTTCTCAGCCATACGTCACCTCATCGTTTCGTTGTTTATCTCATTATAACAAATGGCGGGCAGCACTTCAAGGACAATATTCTTTGAAATGCGATTTCTTTCCCTGCGAAAATGTGGTACAATACAGGTAAAGTTGGGAGGGAAGAGAATGCCTCGCACGTTGACCTGGACGGCGGCCCAAGCGGACGCGGGAAGCTCCGTCAAGCACTTCCTGCGCGCACGGGGCTGTACGTCGGCGGTGTTGACCGCGCTGAAGAAACGGGAGGATGCGCTTTTGCTCAACGGCGAGGCGGTCTTCGTCAACGCCGTGATCGCGCCGGGGGACAGGATCGACGTCACCCTTCGGGACGAGACGGATTCCGCCCTGCCGGAGCCGCTCGGGATCCCCGTGGTGTGGGAGGACGACGATCTGATCGTGTATGACAAGCCCGCCGGCATCGCCGTCCATCCGACCAAAAAGATACAGTACGGGACGCTCGCCAACGATTTCGCCTACCGTGCGCGATCCACCGGCGAACATGCTGTTTTCCGTCCCGTTTATCGGCTCGACAGGGGTACGACGGGGCTCGTCGTCGCGGCAAAGCACAAATTTGCCTGCGCGATGCTGACGGGCAGGATCATAAAAGAATATGTCTGCCTGTGCAGCGGCATTCTTCCTGACAGCGGCGTTTTCGACGGCCCGATCGCGCTTGAGGAGGAAGGACGACTTCGCCGCGTCGTGCGTGCGGACGGAAAGCCGTCCCTGACCCGTTTCGTCCGAGAGGCGCACGGCGCGGATTGGTCTCTCGCCCGCGTGTGGACGGAAACCGGGCGGACGCATCAGATCCGCTGTCATTTTGCGCACGCCGGTCATCCTCTTTTGGGCGACTTTCTTTATGGTGTGGAAATGCCTGACTGGGCACGTCCGGCGCTCCATTGTGAACGGATCCGCTTCGATCATCCCGTGACGGGCGCGGCCGTCTCCCTCACGGCGCCCATGCCGGACGATATGTCCGGTTTCATAAAGATAGCTTTACGACGCAGATAACTCTTTCTTTTTTTCGCTGTGTCTGCTATAATTGATTCCGTATGGTGAATATGGTTTTAAGGTGATGCATTTGTTTATTGAGGTCGATGGTATCCGCACGCATTATACCGACGAAGGGGAGGGCACGCCCGTCCTGCTGCTGCACGGATGGGGTTCCTCCGTCGACGCGTTTCTCGGGATCCGGCGTGCGCTCAGCGAGCACTTCCGCACGATCGCGCTGGATTTTCCAGGGTTTGGCGAAAGCGATATGATCCCTCAGCCGTGGGACGTCGGCGATTACGTTGACTTTACCCTTCGCTTCATGCGCGCGCTGGAGCTGCGGGATCCCGTCCTGATCGGGCATTCCTTCGGCGGACGCGTGATCCTCAAGATGGTCGGCTCCGGGCTGGCAAATCCGGAAAAGATCGTCCTCATCGACAGCGCCGGCGTCCGTCACAGGCGATCCCTGCGCGCCCGGATCCGTATCGCCGCCTTCAAGACCGTCAAGTGGTTCCTTCTTTTGCCGGGTATCCGCCGGGTGTCCGCCGGCTTGCTTGATCGCGCGAGAAAGCATTTCGGTTCCGCCGACTACAACAGCGCGCCCGACGTGCTGCGTCAGACGCTGGTGCGTGTGGTCAACGAGGATCTGTGCGAGTATATGCCTCATATCGCCTGTCCGACCCTGCTGATCTGGGGAGATCAGGATAAGGATACGCCCTTGTCCGACGCCAAGGTGATGGAATCCAGGATCCCCGACTGCGGCCTTTGTGTGATCAAGGGCGCCGGACATTTCTCTTTCTTGCACAGCCCCTTTGAGGTCAACGCCATACTCAACAGCTTTTTGGGAGGTGAGCAAGCGTGAACATTCCCTTGCTTTGGCCTGCGCTAAGCTGTACTTTTTTGGCTGTGGGCGGCCTGTTTTCGCTGCTGAGGGAGCTGCATATGCTTCAGCAGAACTCCTATTTCGCCTCCCGCTATCTGAAGTGGGTCCTGCATTCCCGGAAAAAGTACGTGTATCATGCGTTGATCCTTGTGTTGTTCGTGCTCGCATTCATCCTGTTTGGGTCTTCAAGGCCGATGGCGATGACGATCGGCTTTGGCGTTTGGCCTTTAACGATGATCCCGGTTTGGTTCCGTTCCCGTAAGAAGGCCATCAAGCCGCTGGTGTTCACCGCGCGGGTCAAGCGGCAGATCGTGACCGCCTGCGTGCTTCTTTCTGCTGCGGGCGTTCTAACCGTGTTCGTGCTTGAGTGGATGATCTACGTGCTGATCGTTCTGTCGGTTTTGACGCCTCTGACGGCCCTGCTGGCGCTCTGGATCAACGCGCCGATCGAGGCGGCCGTCCGCAGGTATTACTATAACGACGCCAGGCGCATTCTGCGGGAGCATAAGCCGATGATCGTCATCGGCATCACCGGCAGTTACGGCAAGACCAGCACAAAATACGCGCTGACACGCCTGCTGGAAGAGAAATACAACGTTTGCTGCACCCCCGGCAATTTCAACACGACGCTCGGCGTCGTTCGCACCATTCGCGAGAACCTGCGGCCGACAGACGACGTGTTCATCGTGGAGATGGGCGCTAAAAAGGTCGGCGATATTCGCGAGATCTGTGAGCTTGTACAGCCGGATATGGGGATCATCACCTCGGTGGGCGAGCAGCATCTTGATACCTTCAAGACGCCGGAGAACGTCTGCCGCACCAAATTTGAGCTGGCCGACGCTGTCGCCCGCAAGGGCGGCAGGATCTACCTCAATATGGACTGTGAGCCCGAACGCGAGCGCGCGGGCGGGTACGACCACGTCGGGTACGGTCACGGTGAATGGGACGTCCGCATCACAGAGGGCACGTCCGACCGGATGGGCTCCTCCTTCGTGCTGAACAGGGAAGGACGCTTTCTGTCTCTTCAAA
>CAMHOI010000043.1 GCA_946186725.1 uncultured Clostridia bacterium | reverse complement strand
ACTGGAGTTCAGACGTGTGCTCTTCCGATCTCCTCCTCAACGGCGTCATGTACGCCCTGGAGGAGGCCGCCCGCGCGGGCGAGGTGGGACACGTTGCGCTGTTGGACCGTTTCGGGCGGTACGCCGCTCTGCTGCCCCGGCTGATGCAGGTCTGCCGCGCCGTCACCGTCGTCACCGCGCAGGAGGGAGAGTACCGCCGACTCAGCGAGCAGCTGTACCAGACCCTTGGCGTCGCGCCAGCCGTCGTTCACATCTATAGCCAGTTCCTTGGTGGTGGGCTCATCCAGTGCTCCGCCCTGCTGGCGCCCGAAGGGATCCGCGGCTTCGGCGCCCTGGAACAGCCGCCGCTGCTCTTTTCTCCCGACGGGCGGGAAGGGCTGACTGTGGCCGCCGAGGACGTGCCTGCTCCCTTTCCGGAGGAGATGCGCTCGCGCTATGACGTTTTCGCTTTGCTGACCGCCTTTCGCGGCGAGCGGCTCTTCCGCGACGTGGCCAAGGTGATCCCCGCCTGCTTCCGTGAGGGGGAGCGCAGGGTGAGCGTCGAGGAGGCGGCGGGCCGTTTTTCCCCTTGACAGAAAAGGGTCAAGTTATTATAATAGATGTATTGTAAAAGCCAAACCAGCATCTTCCGCCGACAGCGGCGGAGAAACGGAGTGAACAGCATGGCAGTCAAACAGTTCAAACTGACCGCGGAAGGTCTCAAACGGCTGGAAGAGGAGCTCGACCGGCTCAAGACCGTCACCCGCGCCGAGGTGTCCGAAAAGATCAAGGTTGCCCGTTCCTTCGGCGACCTGTCCGAGAACAGCGAATACGACGAGGCCAAGAACGAGCAGGCCCGCGTCGAAGCCCGCATTGCCGAGCTGGAGATGATGGTCAAGAACGCCGTCATCGTCGAGGAGGAGAGCGGCAAAGCCAAGAAGATCGGCTTCGGCTCCAAGGTCAAGCTCCACGACGTCGAGATGGACGAGGACATCGTCGTCACGCTGGTGGGCTCGGCGGAGGCCGATCCCATGAAGGGCGCCATCTCGGACGAGTCCCCCATCGGCAAGGCCCTTATGGGCAAGAAGGTGGGCAATACCGTCGTCGCCGAGACGCCCGCCGGAGAATTGAAGTTCAAGGTGCTTGAAATCTCCAAGTAAATCCGCAGGCGGGACTGTATCGGTCCCGCCCTTTTTGTAAGGAAGTGTGAGAAATGAATCCGAACAGCAACGAGCCCCGGGACGTCAACGAGCTCATTCGCGTCCGTCGGGACAAGCTCGCCCAGCTTCAGCAGGCGGGCAAGGATCCTTTTGTCATTACCCGCTTTGACGTGACCCACCACGCCGCGCAGGTCAAAGAGAACTACGACGCCCTTGAGGGAAAGAGCGTGACCGTGGCCGGCCGTATGATGTCCAAGCGCGTCGTGGGCAAGGCCTCCTTCTGCCACCTGCAGGACGTCACGGGCGGAATGCAGATCTACGTGGCGCGGGACAGCGTGGGGGAGGAGCCCTACGCCGACTTCAAGAAATACGATCTGGGCGACATTCTGGGCGTCACGGGCGAGGTCTTCAAGACCCAGACCGGGGAGATCAGTCTGCACGCGAGCGCGGTCACCCTGCTTTCCAAGTCTCTCAACGTCCTGCCCGAGAAGTATCACGGGCTGACCAATACCGATATTCGCTACCGTCAGCGCTACGTCGATCTCATCATGAACGAGGAGGTGCGCGACACCTTCATCAAGCGTTCCCGGATCCTGCGCTCCATCCGCAATTATCTGGACGAGCGGGGCTTCCTCGAGGTGGAGACGCCCATGCTGGTCGCCAACGCGGGCGGCGCCGCGGCGCGCCCCTTTGAGACCCATTTCAACGCCCTTGACGAGGATCTGAAGCTGCGCATCTCGCTGGAGCTGTACCTCAAGCGGCTGATCGTCGGCGGCCTGGAGCGGGTGTACGAGATCGGCCGCGTCTTCCGCAACGAGGGACTGGACACCCGTCACAACCCCGAGTTCACCCTCATGGAGCTCTATCAGGCCTACACCGACTACCACGGCATGATGGATCTGACCGAGGGGCTTTTCCGCCACCTGGCGCAGGAGATCTGCGGCTCCCTGACCTTCCCCTACGGGGAGCATACCATCGACTTTTCCAAGCCCTTCGCCCGCCTGACCATGCTCGACGCGGTCAAGCAGTACGCCGGGGTCGACTTCAACGCCGTCGCCGACGACGAGGCCGCCCGGGCCGTCGCCCGCGAGAAGGGGGTCGCCTTTGAGGAGCGGCACAAGAAGGGGGACATCCTCAATCTCTTCTTCGAGGCCTTCGTCGAGGACAAGCTCATCCAGCCCACCTTCGTGATGGATCACCCCGTGGAGATCTCCCCCCTGACCAAGCGCAAGCCCGACGCGCCCGACTACGTGGAGCGGTTTGAGCTGTTCATCAACGGCTGGGAGTTCTGCAACGCCTATTCCGAGCTCAACGACCCCATCGACCAGCGCGCCCGCTTCGCCGCCCAGGAGGAGATGTTCGCCAAGGGCGACGACGAGGCCGAGCACACCGACGAGGACTTCCTCAACGCGCTCAGCCACGGCATGCCCCCCACGGGCGGTATCGGTTACGGTATCGACCGGCTGGTCATGCTGCTGACCAACTCCCCCGCCATCCGCGACGTCCTCCTCTTCCCCACGATGAAGAGCCAGGGAGCCGCCAGGAACGAGGCGCACAACGCCGCGCAGGCCGCCGGGGAGGAGGTCATCGACTTCTCCAAGGTGGAGATCGAGCCCCTGTTTGCCGACTTCGTGGACTTTGACACCTTCTCGAAGAGCGACTTCCGCGCCGTCAAGGTGCTCGAATGCGAAGCGGTGCCCAAGTCAAAGAAGCTGCTGCGGTTCACCCTCGACGACGGCACGGGGACGCCGCGCACCATTCTGAGCGGCATCCACGCCTTTTACGAGCCCGAGGAGCTGGTGGGCAAGACGCTGATCGCCATCGTCAATCTCCCGCCGCGCGCCATGATGGGCATCGACTCCTGCGGGATGCTGCTGTCCGCCGTCCATCGGGAGGAGGGGGAGGAAAAGCTCCACCTGCTCATGGTCGACCCGCATATCCCCGCGGGCGCCAAGCTATACTAACCCCAGAAACCGCAAGGAGCTGACCCCCATGCCCACCGTTGCCTTTTACGACACCAAGCCCTACGACAAGCCCTCCTTTGAAAAGTACGGGGAGGAAAGCGGCGTAAGCTTCCGCTTCTTCGACGCCAAGCTCAACGGGGACACCGCCGAGCTGGCCCGCGGGTGCGACGCGGTGTGCGTCTTCGTCAACGACACGGTCGACGCCGCCGTCATTGATACGCTCGCCGCCGCCGGTGTGAAGCTGGTCGCTCTGCGCTCGGCGGGGTACAACAACGTCGACGTGCGCCACGCCTACGGCAGGATCCACGTCGTCCACGTGCCCGCCTATTCCCCCTACGCCGTCGCCGAGCACGCCATGGCGCTCCTGCTGACCTCGGTGCGCCGCATCCACAAGGCGTACATCCGCACGCGGGACTTCAATTTCTCCCTCAACGGTCTGACCGGCTTCGACCTGCACGGCAAGTGCGTGGGCGTGATCGGTACGGGCAAGATCGGCCGCGTGTTCATCGATATCTGCCGGGGCTTCGGGATGCGCGTGATCGCCTACGACCCCTACCCCGCGCCCGACAGCGGCATCGACTACGTCGATCTGGACACCCTGTTCGCCCAAAGCGACGTCATCTCCCTCCACTGTCCCCTGACCGAGCAGAGCCGGCACGTCATCGACGCGGCCGCCGTGGAGAAAATGAAAAAGGGCGTCGTCCTGCTCAACACCTCCCGCGGCGGGCTGATCGACGACGAGGCCCTGCTCGAGGGGATCAAATCGCGCAAGATCGGCGCCGCCTGCCTGGACGTGTACGACGAGGAGGCGGACGTCTTCTTTGAGGACCGGTCGGGTCACATTCTGGACGACGATATGCTCTCCCGCCTGATCTCCATGCCCAACGTCATCGTTACCTCCCACCAGGCCTTCCTGACTGAGGAGGCGCTGGACAATATCGCCCAGACCACGGTGGACAGCATCCGCACCTTCTTTGAGGGCGGCGTGTGCGAGCACGAGCTGTGCTACCGCTGCGGCCGGATGGAGGACTGCAAAAAAGAACGGACGCGGCGCTGCTTTTGATCCGAGCGGACCGGCCGAAAGGAGAACGCCATGAAACTGCTCATCATCCGGCACGGAGAGCCGGACTACCCCAACGATTCCCTGACCGAGCGCGGCTGGAAGGAGGCCGCCCTCCTCGCCGAGCGGCTGGCCGGGGTGGAGATCGCCGCCTTCTACGTTTCCCCTCTCGGGCGGGCGCAGGCGACGGCACGCCCCACGCTGGAGAAGCTGGGCCGCACCGCCGAGACCAAGGACTGGCTGCGGGAGTTTGCCCGCGTGCAGATCGACCGCCCCGACTACCCCGAGGGCAAGCGCGTCTGCTGGGACTGGCTGCCCCAGGACTGGGTGCGGCACCCCCTCTTCTTCGACAGCGAGCGGTGGATCGAGGATCCCGTCTTCGCTTCGGCCGGGGTGCGTGAGGAGTACGAGTACGTCACCTCCTCGCTGGATGAGCTGCTGGAGGCCCACGGATACAAGCGGGAGGGGAAGAATTACACCCCTGTGCGCCCCAATGGGGACACGATCGCCCTGTTTTGCCACTTCGGGGTGGAGAGCGTCCTGCTCTCCCACCTGCTGAACATCTCCCCCGTTCTGCTCTGGCAAAGCACCTGCGCCCTGCCCTCGAGCGTGACCACCGTGGTCACCGAGGAGCGGCGGGAGGGGATCGCCGCCTTCCGTATGCTTTCCTTCGGCGACACCTGTCACCTTTACGCGGGCGGGATGGAGCCCTCCTTCGCCGCGCGTTTCCGCGAGCAGTACACCAATACCTGGGAGCGGCTGGACGACTATTACCGCGAACCGCTCATCAAAGAAAAGCCGTGACCCTGTCACGGCTTTTTGTCAAGGAGGGAACCGAAAGATGAAGCTGACCGTCGTGTGTCCCGAGCCCTACGAGGGCGCCTTCGCCAACCCCATGCGGGGCTTTCGCGCCCGCTGGTGGCAGGTGGACGGCTCCCATCCCCAGAACCCCCGTCTGTCTACGGTGCGGGAGTACTTCCCCTGGAACATGGTTGAGCCGGACGCCGCGGCGGGCGTGGATGCCATTCTCGCCGCCACGGAGGAGAAGTGCCCCGATCTGCCCGGGCGCAACCTGCGGCTCATCCCGCGGGTCTTCCTGGAATCGCCCCAGGGCGGCCGCGACGTCATCAAGCGGGTTTGGCCCGCCGATATGACGCCGGATTTTGCGAGCCCCGAATTTCTGCGCCGCGCCGAGCGCCTGATCGAAAAAATGGGCGCCGCGTGGAACGGCGATCCCCGCATCGCGGGGATCGAGATGGGGCTCTACGGCTTCTGGGGGGAGCAGCACCTGTTCGGCAACCGCTACGGTCTGCCCCCGCGTATGCCGCAGGAGATCCAGCGGGTGCTCGGCGACGCCTTTGCCGCCGCCTTCCCCGACAAGCAGGTGATGGTGCGCTACGGCGATGATTTCCTCGACTACGATTTCGGCTTCTACTGGGACTCCTTCGCTCTGGGCACCGCCATGAAGGAGGTGCCGACGTTCAAAGCGAGAGGCGACTTCTGGCGGCGCCGGATGTTCAGCGGCGAGACGGCCTACGATTACGGCGACGTGCGGCAGACCCTGGGCGCCGATCCCACCGACACCGTCCGCACCCCCTATCACCGCCGCTGGCTGATCGACTGGATCCGGGATATGCACGCCTCCTGCATCGGCTGGATCTCCCGTTACGACCCGACCGATCCGGCGGTCTTCGCCGCCGCCGACGAGGCGGAGGTCGCCTTCGGCTACCGTTTCGTCGCGGACGAATTCGCCTATACCGCCGACGTGGCGGAGGACGGCGCCTTTTCCTGCCGGCTTACCCTGTGCAACGTCGGGTCGGCGCCCTTCTACTACGAGTGGCCGGTCACCCTTTCCCTGCTCGATCCCGCGACCGGGCAGCCAGTCTTTGCGGCCCGTATGCAGGGGGATATCCGTTCCGTCCAGCCCGGCGACGAGTATGACCACGCCGCGCGCGCCTACCGCGTCCCGCCCGAGCCGGTGACCTTCACGCTGGACGCTCGGCTGCCCGACCGTCTGCGGGGCGGCGCCTTCCTCGCCGCCGTGTCGGTGGACGACCCCTCCTGCGGCCGGCCCGCGCTGCGGCTGGCCTGCCGGAACTACCTTCGGGGCGGCCGGCACCCCCTCGGCGTGGTGCGGTGGGGGAAGGAAGCCGCTCTCCCGCCCTTCGACGACCTGCAGGCGGACCAAACGATCCACTACCAATAAAAAAGAGCGGGATCCGTGCGGATCCCGCTCTTTTTGCGCCGGTCAGTTCAATCCGAGGCCCTTGACGATGTAATCCACCCAGCTGCCGCCCTGATAGGCGCCGAAGCCCTTGTTGTATTCCCAGTAGGTCCAGGGCACGTCGTAGTCCTTGCACTTGTTCGTGACGTAGGTCAGCCAGGCGGTGGTCTCCCCGCGATCGGCTTTGTTTTGGGTGTAGACGCCGAACTCGTTGAGGATGACGGGGATCCCGGTGCGCTCCTGATACTTCTTGATATCGTTGAAGGCGCCGTCGAGGTCCTTGGTGCCCGTGGCCGTTTTGTCGGAGGTCGAAAAGTGCACGACCTCGTCGGCGCTGCGTCCCGCCCAGGTGGCGCCCTGATGGGTGAAGTCCATGGGCGAGTAGGTGTGGCAGGCCACGGCGAGGTGCCCGTCGTCGGTGGGCAGATTGAGGTTTTTGAGCTTCCACGGGCCGTTCCATTCGGCGGCCGCCGCGAGGATGATGCGGGTGGGATTGGTCTTGCGGATGAGGGAAATGACCTCCGCCTGCAGGGCGTTGAGGCGCACGGCGTCGAGGTTGCCGCCCTCGGTGGTGTGGGGCTCGTTGATGAGCTCAAAGCAGAGCTTGTCGGAGCGATCCTTGTACCGCTCGGCAATCAGCCGCCATATCGTCAGGAAGGTCTCCTTCTGCGCGGCGTCGGCGGTGTTGAGGGTGGCCCAGCCGTGGAAGTCGAGGCAGCAGTAGAGTCCCGCCTTCTCGATCCGGTCGAGGATGCCGTCCAGATCGGAGATGTTGGACTTGAGCGCCTTTTTGTCCGCGTTGTAATAGCGGCGCAGATCGACGGGCAGACGGACGTGATCGAAGCCCTTGTTCTTGATGTTGGTATAGGTCTCGTCCTTGCCCAGATAGGCGGTGCCGCTCCAGAACCAGGGGGAATAATTCTCCCCCTCCAGCCCCGACAGGTTGATCCCCCGCTTGAAGGGAAGGGTGAATTTGGCGACGGGCGTCTGCGAGGATGCCGAGGAAGTCCCGGAGGACACCGAGGAAGTCTTGGAGGGCGCCCCGGAGGACGCCGAGGAAGTCTTGGAGGACGCCCCGGAGGACGCCGAGGAAGT
>CAMHOI010000042.1 GCA_946186725.1 uncultured Clostridia bacterium | reverse complement strand
TCTCGGCGACGATCTGATTGAAGAGCCAGCTCAGGGGGCTGTGGCCCTCCTTGGTGAGAGCGGCGGCCATGATGATGGCGTCGTCGAAGGGGAACTCGTAGAAGGTCTTGAAGTTGTAGAGCACCACGCAGTCGTCGGAGAACAACTCATCAGCATTGATAGCGACAACGTTGGCCTCTGTGACGTCCTCGGCGGCGCGGTAGCCGCTGAGCATGGCGCCCTCGTCGCGCAGCCGGGCGCAGGTGTGGAGAAAGTGGCGCCCGGTGGCCAGGAAGGCGGTCAGCGGGGCACAGACGGCCATCACCGTTGCGAAAGCAGTGGCGGCCTGCGGGACGCTCCCCTTGAGCAGAAGGAGAGTCAGCAGGACGCTGACCAACCCGCCCGCCAGGGAGAGGATGGCCATGCGAAAGGTCTGCCCCTCATAGGGGTCGGGCGAGAAAGAGTAGGAAAGGAAATCCTTGAGGTCGATGGCACAGGCACGCCCGGCGATGAGGGACTCCCCTACCCGCTCCGGATCGGCGATGCGGGAGGAAACGGGCTCCCCGACCAGGGCAACGGCATTCTTGGTCTCCTCGTTGCCGACGGTCTCAAAGTTGAGCAAGATGCGCTTGACGATGGCAAGCTTGCCGAAATCGTTGAAGGTGACGCTCAGCATGGCGGCCGTTGCGACCATGGACACGGCGGTCAGGCCCTCGGCGCCCAGCCAGCCGCACAGCCCGGTCTGGATCATAGCGGCCAGCAGCGCCAGCGCGGGCGCGACGTCGACGTCCCCCTTGCGTTTGAAGAGGGAGCCGATGGAGGAGAACAGTCCGACGTTGCACAGGGCGCCCGCCGTCAGCAGGACCCACATGACAACGAAGAAAACGGTGTTGCCGAAGGGGATGACGTGATCCGCAAAGGTCATCAGTCCCAGCAAAACGGTCAGCGCCAGGGAAAGGATGCTGCGCACCGTCAGACGGGAACGGCGGCGGCTGAACTCGGTATAAATGGCGTCGGCGTCCTCGACAGAGCGGTATTCGTCGATGGTTTCTACCTTCTTGCCGTCCTCGGGCAGAACGTCGTCGAACTCATCCTCCCCGACAGGGGGCGGCGTCGGGACGGCACGGGCGGCGCCGTCAGCGGGAACGTCCGTCAGGTCGGCGTCGAGCGTGAACTGCTCGACGTAGGCACGGCGGGCGGCGGCAAAGGCGGCCTCCTCGGAGGAGGGAGTGACGTCGGGCGCCTTGACGTCCACAACGCGGGTGGCACCGTCGGCGGGAACGTCGGCAGCAGAAACGGGCGTTTCCATGACGCGGGTGGCGTCGTCCACCGTGGGCGCGGGCTCCTCGGATACAGGGGTCGGCTCGGGCTCGGGCTCGGCTTTGGCGGCGGGCGTCATGGGTATGGTCTCCGGCGCCGCGGCCGGGACGGCCGGCTCGACGTCGTCAGATTCAAATTCGGGAATGTTTCGGCCGAAGGGAGCGGCGGGCGCAGCCGGCTCCTCTGGCTCGGCGGACGCAATCGGCTCCTCGGGCTCGGAGGCGTTGGTTTCCGCCTCCTGCATGCGGCGCAGGATCATGCGCGCGGCAAAGGACAGTTCCTCCTGCGGGGCGGACGCGTCGGGCTCCGGCTCGAGATTGGCGGGCCGCATGGGGATGGGCTGGGTGGGTCGCTTGGGCTGCTCTCCGGCGGAGGGCGCCGAGGGACGCACGCCCATGACCTCCTCAGCGGTCAGTACCGGCGCACGGCGAGAAGTGCCGCGGCGACCCCAGCGGAGATTCTCCGACCGGGGAAACTCGGTCTCAAAGCCGGCGTCTGCCTCCTTGGCGGGCGCTATCGGCTCATCAAAATTGAAATCCAGGGGCTTATTCTCTTTTTCAGGCCTCTTCTTCAATGCAAGCACTCCTCTTGATTCAAGTACGAGAGCGGGTCATTTGGTAAAGCAGGACGCCGGCGGCGACAGAGGCGTTCAGGGAGGTGACGCGCCCCTTCATGGGCAGGGAAACAATGAAGTCGCACGCCTCCCGGACCAGGCGGCCGACACCGCGCCCCTCCGAACCGATGACCAGGGCGGCAGGGCCGCTGTAGTCCCGGCTGTCGTAGGGCTCGCCATCCATGTCGGCGGCGTAGAGCCAGACGCCGGCATCCTTGAGCTCCTCCAGCGCCGCGGTCAGATTGGTCACGCGGGCGATGGGCATGTACTCCAGCGCACCGCAGGCGGCCTTGCTGACGGCGAAATTGACGCCACAGGAGCGGCGCTTGGGCAGGATGACGCCGTGCACCCCGCAGCATTCCGCGGTGCGGATGATGGCGCCCAGGTTATGCGGATCCTCGATCCCGTCGCAGACCACGAAGAAGGGGGGCTCTCCCCTTTCGCGAGCGATGGCCAGCAGGTCGGCGACGGAGCGATACTCGGTCATGGCGGCCACGGCGACGACGCCCTGATGGTTGGTGCTCGGGCACATAGCGTCCAGCTTGCGGCGGTCGGCCTCCTTGATGGGAACGCCGCGCTCGGCGGCCCTGGCGATCAGGGCGGCCAGAGAGCCGTCCCGCTTGCCCTTCTCCACAAAGAGGCAGTCGATCTCACGCCCCGAGCGAAGCAGCTCGCTCACGGCGTTGCGGCCGGCGACGCGTCCGTCGTCCGATGATCGGTAGTCCCGTTCCATGGTCTTCGTCCTTTGCCACTGGTATTCGATTCAGTATACCACATCCAAATACTAAATGTAAACACATCCGCGCGATTTTTTTCAAATTCGGCACAAGATGTTGGTCGTTTTGGCGAATGGGGTCGAAGTCGGGCGGAAAAAAGCTGTCCCATAGTTGGAACAAATGTTCGGCTACAATAAAAAGTGACGGAAGGGCGGCGCCCGTTGGCCGCCCGCTCCGCCGCCGAACAAGGACGGGGCGCTTTCTTTCCGGCTTCCTCCCCGTAGGGTCGGAGACGGCGCCTTGGTACGCAAAAGGAGGATCAAGCAGAATGACACTGGCACAGCTGGGTGAAGAATATCTGGGACAGGAAAAGATCCTGAGGGGGCGCATCGACCGGCTTACACTGGAGGGGAAATCCCTTCGCGGCCGGCAAAAGTGCGAGCTGTCCCGCAGGATCGCCGCGCTCTATGAGATGGCGCGCGACAGCCATCGGATCGGATTGTATCTGATCCGGTACTATCACAGAGGCATGTATGAGGGAATCGAACATGAATCGGTCTGAATTTATCTTCAGCTTGCGGTACGCGCACGAGCGGTCGAAGACGGTGCGCGAGATCTGCGACAGGGAGTTGACCGAGAAGCAGAAGGAGGCCGTGGCGCTGTGCATCTTCGAGGGTGTGAGCGTCACCCGTGCCGCCGCGCGGCTGGGCGTCAACAAGTCGACCGTCTCCCGCCATCTGGATCGCGCGAGGCACCGCATCGAGCAGTCTTTGCGATACGCGGGGTATCCCCTGGCGGACCGATAAAGAGTCAGCCGCCCGGAAGCGGCCGCTGCGGTTGAAATGGCAGCGAGGATGTGGTAGAATGAGGAAAACCACATTCAGGAGGCACGATATGAAACGCTTTCTTTCCCTGCTGCTCGCCGCGGCGCTCGTCGCGGCGCTCGCCGCCGGCTGCTCTGACGGCAGCGAGACCCTCGGCGGACTCCACCACGCGGTCATCACCATCAAAGACTACGGCGACGTCACGCTGGAGCTGGACGCCGATCAGGCGCCCATTACCGTCGCCCATTTTCTCGACCTGGCCAAAAGCGGATTTTACGACGGGCTGACCTTCAACCGGATGCAGACGGGCTTCGTCCTGCAGGGAGGCGACGGGCACGGCAAGCCGGGCGGCGACGAGACCATCAAGGGCGAGTTTCTCAAGAACGGCGTCAACAACACCATCACCCACGACCGTGGCGTCATCTCCATGGCGCGCAGCAACGACCTCGACTCCGCGTCCACCCAGTTCTTCATCGTCCTGCAGGACGGCTGGCGTGGTTCCCTGGACGGGCTGTACGCCGGGTTCGGCCATGTGACCGAGGGCATGGACGTCATCGACCGGCTCTGCGCTGACCTGGCCGTGCTGCCGGGCGACAGCATGGGCTTTTTGAACGCGGACGATCAGCCGATCATTGAAAAAATCACGGTCCGGGATTGAGGATCTACGAAAAAAAGCGGAGCCGCCGGCTCCGCTTTTTGTTACATATGCGCGTTGAGGAAGGCGAGAACATCCGCCATCACCTGCTCGCGGTCGAGCTCGTTGAGCAGTTCGTGGCGACACTCGGGATAGAGCTTGAGGGAGACGTCGCTGACACCCGCCTTCCGGTAAAGGGCGAGGGCTTTCCGGGGTCCCTTGCCCGCTTCGCCGACGGGGTCGCGGTCACCCGCGATCAGGAAGATGGGCAGATCCTTGCGGACGTTGGCGACGTTCTTCGGCTTGCTGATGAAGGCGATGCCGGTCATCATGTCGCGGAAAAGCCCCGCTGTGACCATGAAGCCGCACAGCGGGTCGGCGGCGTAGGCGTCGACGACCGCCTCGTCGCGGGAGAGCCAGTCCACCTTGGTGCGGACGGGCTCGAAGGCCTTGTTGTAGGCGCCGAAGGCGAGGTTTTCGAGGAAGGGCGAGCGGTGCTTGGTGCCCTTGAAGGCGCACACGAGCTTGGCCATCAGCTTGCCGCCGGCGACAAGAGCGCCGCTCTGCTGGCCGGTGCCGCAGATGACGGCCGCGTTCCAATCGCCGGGCCAGCGAATGAGGCAGGTGCGGGCAACGAAGGAGCCCATGCTGTGCCCGAAAAGAGCGAAGGGCAGGTCGGGGAACTCCTCTCTGAGCGCGTCGTGAAGCCGCTTGACGTCGGAGACGACCAGATCCCAGCCGTCCCGCTCGGCAAACCAGCCCCGCTCGGACTCGTCGGTGACGCTGGCGCCGTGACCGAGGTGGTCATGCGCGACGGCGACGAAACCGTTGTCGGCCAAAAAGGCGAGGAAGGGGTCGTAGCGCTTGGCGTATTCGGCGACGCCGTGGGCAATCTGGACCACGCCGCGGGGCGTGCCCTCGGGATCGAAGCGGCGGACGTGGATGGGCGTGCGGCCGTTGGATGAAACGAAGGTATACTCTCGGAACGTTGCCATGGAATCCCTCCTTGCTGTTTATGATTCCAGTATAGCGGAAAACGCCGGTTTCGTCAAGTCAGGCGCAAAGGGAAGGAAGGAATCGCTTTTGCCGGTCGCGCGGGGTTGAACAATTTTCGATTTTGGAGTATAATAAATCAGAAATACCGTGTTCATTGAATGATAGTGCCGAATCAAAGAACGAAGGGAGTCCTCGTATGAGCCGAGCCAAGTACGTTATTGCCATGGATCAGGGCACCACCAGCTCCCGCGCCATCCTCTTTGACCGCACGGGCGCCGTCCGCAGCGTCGTGCAAAAGGAATTCCGGCAGATCTATCCCCAGGCGGGCTGGGTGGAGCACGACCCCATGGAGATCTGGTCCACCCAGATGGGCGTGACCATGGAAGCCATGCAGAAGATCGACGCCGCCGCCGAGGACATCGCCGCCATCGGCATCACCAACCAGCGGGAGACCACCGTGATCTGGGAGGCGGCGACGGGGCGGCCCATCTACAACGCCATCGTGTGGCAGTGCCGCCGCACCGCCGAGCGCATCGACCGGCTGAAGGCCGAGGGCTGGGCGGACAAGATCCGGGAGCGGACGGGGCTCATCCCCGACGCCTATTTCTCCGCGAGCAAGATCGAATGGATCCTCGACCACGTTCCCGGCGCGCGGGAGCGGGCCGAAAAGGGAGAGCTCCGCTTCGGCACGGTGGATTCCTGGCTGATCTGGAACCTGACCGACGGGCGCGTCCACGCGACCGACTACACCAACGCCTCACGCACCATGCTGTTTGACATCCGCCGGCTGTGCTGGGACGAGGAGCTGCTGGACTACTTCCGCATCCCCGCCTCCCTGCTGCCCGCCGTGCTGCCCTCGAGCGGGGTGTTCGGGGACACGAGCAAGTTCGGCGGGCGCATCGCCATCGCGGGCGCGGCCGGGGATCAGCAGGCCGCTCTCTTCGGCCAATGCGGCTTTGAGCCGGGCGACGTCAAGAGCACCTACGGCACGGGCGGCTTCCTGCTGATGAACACGGGCGAGGACTGCGTTCGCTCGCAGACCGGCCTGCTGACCACGCTGGCGGCCTCCACGGGCCAAAAGGCGCACTACGCCGTAGAGGGCAGCGTCTTCATCGCGGGCGCCGCCATCCAATGGCTGCGGGACGAGATGCGGATGCTCCGCTCCGCCGCCCAGTCGCAGGAGTACTGCGAGGCGGTCGAGGACACGGGCGGCATGTACATCGTGCCCGCCTTCTCGGGGCTGGGCGCCCCCTACTGGGAGCAGTACGCACGCGGCACCGTCGTGGGGCTGACCCGCGGCGTGACCAAGGACCACTTCGTGCGCGCGACGGTGGAATCGCTGGCCTACCAGGTCAACGATCTGCTCACCGCCATGCGGGATCTGACCGGGCTGCCCATCTCCGCCCTTCGGGTGGACGGCGGCGCCTGCGCCAACGACTTTTTGATGCAGTTCCAGTCCGATCTGTCCGACGCCCGCATCCTGCGACCCCGCTGTATCGAGACGACGGCGCTGGGCGCCGCCTATCTGGCGGGGCTGGCGGTCGGGTTCTGGAAGAGCGAGCAGGACATCCGGGACAACTGGCAGTGCGAGCGCACCTTTGTCCCCGTCATGCCGCCCGAGAAGCGCGCCGCCCTCCTGAAGGGCTGGAAAAAGGCGGTCCGATGCGCGCAGTATTACGCTGAGATCACGGAGGAAGAGAATGGAACGCTTTGACGTTATCGTCGTCGGCGCCGGCGCGGTCGGCTGCGCGACGGCGCGGGAACTGTCCCGCTACGATCTGAAGATCCTGGTGGTGGAGAAGGAGGAGGACGTCTGCTCGGGCACGAGCAAGGCCAACTCCGGCATCGTCCACGCCGGGTACGACGCCCCCGCCGGCAGCCGCATGGCACAGATGAACGTCAGGGGCAACGCGCTTATCCACGAGCTGTCCCGGACGCTGGATTTCCCCTTCTCGGGGAACGGGTCGCTGGTGCTCTGCTTTGACGAGGAGCGCCGCGGCGACCTGCAGGCGCTCTATGAGCGGGGCGTGCAAAACGGCGTGGAGGGGCTTCGGATCCTCTCGGGCGAGCAGGCGCGGCAGATGGAGCCGGCGCTCTCCGAGCAGGTGGTCGCCGCTCTCTACGCGCCCAGCGCCGGGGTGGTCTGCCCCTTCCTGATGACGGTCGCCTTCGCCGAGAACGCCGCCGCCAACGGCGCCGCGTTCCGCTTTCTGACCGCGGTCGAAGGGATCGAGCGGAAGGCGGACGGCTTCCTCGTGCACACCGACAGGGGCGACCTGGAGGCCCGGTGCGTGGTCAACGCCGCAGGCGTGTACGCCGACACCTTGCACAATCAGGTCAGCAAAAACAAGCTCGCCATCACGCCGCGACGGGGCGAATACGTCCTGCTCGACCGCGAGGTGGGCGGGCTGGTC
>CAMHOI010000041.1 GCA_946186725.1 uncultured Clostridia bacterium | reverse complement strand
GAGGGCAAGGTCATGCTCATCGACGAGATCGCCTCGGGCAATATGCGCGTTTACAAGGACGGCAAGTACATTGATCCCATGACCCTCTCCGAGCTTTTCTTCGCCTGAGGCGCCACGCATGGGAGGTTTTTTCGGCATCACGTCCACCGGGGACTGCCTGACCGACGTCTTTTTCGGAGTGGACTATCATTCCCATCTGGGCACCCGCTGCGGCGGCCTGGCGGCCTACGATCCGGCCGTCGGTCTCCAGCGGAAGATCCATCATATCGAGAACGCGCCCTTCCGCACCAAGTTCGAGCACATTTTTGAGGAGATGAAGGGTACCGCCGCCATCGGCTGCATCAGCGACACCGACCCCCAGCCCCTCCTCATCCGCTCCAATCTGGGTGCCTACGCCATCTGCATGACCGGCGTCATCCACAACGCCGACGCGCTCGCGCGGCAGTATCTTTCCTTCTCCGGCGGCCACTTCGACGCCATGACCGGCGGCAGGATCAACTCCACCGAGCTGCTCGCCGCCCTCATCGACCAGAAGAGCAGCTTTGCCGAGGGCATCCGCTTCGCGCAGCAGGCCATCGACGGCACCGCCTCCATCCTCATCCTCAAGGACGACGGTACCCTGATCGCCGCCCGCGACCGGCTGGGCCGCCTGCCCGTGCAGATCGGGCGCAGCGAGGGGGGCTACGCCGTTTCCTTCGAGTCCTTCGCCTACGAAAAGCTCGGCTACGAGCATCTGCGGGAGATAGGGCCCGGCGAGGTCGTCGAGCTGACCCCGGCGGGGGAGCGCACCCTCGTCGCCCCGGGCAAGAAGAAAAAGATCTGCTCCTTCCTGTGGAGTTATTACGGCTATCCCACCTCCTCCTACGAGGGCTCCAACGTCGAGATGATGCGCTACCGCAACGGCGCCCTCCTCGCCGAGCAGGACGCCGCCACCGGCACCGCGGCGGAGATCGACTACGTCGGCGGCGTCCCCGATTCGGGCACGCCCCACGCCATCGGCTACGCCAACCGCAGCGGCGTCCCCTTCGCCCGCGCCTTCATCAAGTACACCCCCACCTGGGCACGCAGCTTCATGCCCGGGCGCCAGGCCGACCGCGACAAGATCGCCAAGATGAAGCAGATCCCCGTGCGGGAGCTGATCGAGGGGAAGAATCTCCTCTTCGTGGACGACTCCATCGTGCGCGGCACCCAGCTCAGGGAGACCGTCGAATTTCTCTATGAAAACGGCGCCAAGGCCGTCCATATGCGCTCGGCCTGCCCGCCCATCATGTACAGCTGCAAGTACCTCAACTTCTCCCGCGCCACGAGCGACATGGAGCTGATCGCCCGCCGCGTCATCATGGAGCTGGAGGGGGAGGAGGGCTTCGACCACCTGGAGGAGTACGCCGATTCCGCCACCGAGCGGGGGCAGAACCTCCGCCGCCGCATCTGTGAGCAGTTCCACTTCGCCTCGTTGGAGTTCCAGTCGCTCGAGAACGTCGTCAAGGCCATCGGGATCGACCCCTGTGAGCTTTGTACCTACTGCTGGAACGGAAAGGAATAAGCCATGAACGTCAATTCCCATTCGGACGTCTACGCCGCCTCCGGGGTGGACATCACCGCGGGGTATAAGGCCGTCGAGCTGATGAAGCGGCACATCGCCCGCACCGTCACGCCCGGCGTCTGCTCGGACGTGGGCGGCTTCGGCGGGCTTTTCGCCCTCGATCTGACCGGCCTGACCCATCCCATCCTCGTCAGCGGGACCGACGGCGTGGGCACCAAGCTCAAGCTCGCCTTCCGCATGGACAAGCACGACACCGTCGGCATCGACTGCGTGGCCATGTGCGTCAACGACGTGCTCTGCCAGGGCGCGACCCCGCTGTTCTTCCTCGACTACATCGCGACCGGGAAGGACGTCCCCGAGCGCATCGCCGACATCGTCAAGGGCGTGTGCGAGGGCTGCGTCCAGGCGGGCGCCGCCCTGATCGGCGGCGAGACCGCCGAGATGCCCGGCTTTTACCCCGTCGACGAGTACGACCTGGCCGGCTATTGCACCGGTGTGGTCGAGCGGGACCGCATCATCGACAACAAGACCATGCGCCCCGGCGACGTGGTGCTGGCCCTGCCCTCCTCGGGCGTCCACTCCAACGGCTTCTCCCTCGTGCGCAAGGTCTTTGACGTCGAGCACGCCGACCTGACCGCCCCCGTGGACGCGCTTGGCGGCGCCTCCCTGGGCGAGACCCTTCTCACCCCCACCCGCATCTACGTTAAGCCCGTCCTCGCCCTGCTGGAGAAGGTCGCCGTCAAGGGCGTCTCCCACATCACGGGCGGCGGCTTTTACGAGAACATCCCCCGCAGCATCCCCGACGGCCTGGGCGCCCGTATCGAGCGCAGCAGCGTCCGGGTGCTGCCCATCTTCGACCTGATCGCCGCCACCGGCGGGATCGGCGAGCGGGATATGTTCAATACCTTCAACATGGGCGTCGGCATGAGCGTCGTCGTTGCCAAGGAGGACGCCGACCGGGCCCTCGCCATCCTGCGCGCCGAGGGCGTGGACGCCTACGTCATCGGCGAGATTGTCGAAAGCGAGGAGAAGATCACGCTATGCTGAAGCTGCTCAAGCAGGTCGTCGACGGCATTCTGGCCGGCCTGCTGATCGCCATCGGCGGCACCGTCCTGCTCTCCTGTGAGGACAAGATCGTCGGCGCCGTCCTCTTCTCGGTCGCTCTGCTGTGCATCTGCCTGCTGGGCTACTCCCTCTACACGGGCAAGATCTGCTACATCGCCGACCACCCGAAGAAGGAGACCTTCTCCGTCCTCCTGCTCGGTCTGCTGGGCAATCTGATCGGCACCTTCGCCTGCGGGCGCGCCATCCGCTTCGCCCTCCCCGCCGTAGGGGAGAAGGCGCTGGCCATGTGCGAGGGCAAGCTGGAGCAGACCTTCCCCGTCACCCTTATCCGCGCGCTTTTCTGCGGGGTGCTGATCTACCTCGCCGTGGAGATCTACCGCCGGGGCAAGGGGATCGTCGGCATTCTCTTCTGCATCCCCGTGTTCATCATGAGCGGCTTTGAGCATTCCATCGCCGATATGTACTACTTCGCCGCTTCCGGCCTCGTTTCTCTGCAGGGCACCGGCTTCCTCTTCACCGTCCTGCTGGGCAACTCCCTCGGCGGCCTGCTCATCCCCCTTCTCACCAAGATCGGAGGCGCCAAACATGAGCCCGCAGCGTAAGATCCGCGTGGCCGTTCTCGTCTCGGGCGGCGGCACCAACCTCCAGGCCATCCTCGACGCCGCGAAAAGGGGAGAACTCCCCTCGGCCGAGATCGCCCTGGTCGTCTCCAACAAGGCGGGCGCCTACGCGCTCGAGCGCGCCGCCCGGGCGGGCGTGCCCGCTCTCACCATCACCAAACAGGACTGCGGCTCCCAGGAGGCCTTTGAGAGCGCCGTGCTCGCCGCGCTGGAGGCCAACGGGATCGAGGTCATCGTCCTCGCGGGCTTCCTCGCCATCCTCAGCGAGCGCTTCACCGCCCGCTACCCCCGCCGCATCCTCAACGTCCATCCCTCTCTCATCCCCGCCTTCTGCGGCGCCGGCTTCTACGGGCTCAAGGTCCACGAGGCCGCCCTCGCCCGCGGGGTCAAGGTAACGGGCGCCACCGTCCACTTCGTCAACGAGATCCCCGACGGCGGCGCCATCATCGCGCAAAAGGCCGTCCCCGTCCTCGAGGGCGATACCCCCGAAGTCCTGCAGCGCCGGGTCATGGAGGAGGCGGAGTGGCAGCTCCTGCCCGCCGCCGTCGAGACCGTGTGCGCCGAACTCCTCCGTCAATAAGAAAGGAAGGTCACTATGGACATCTACGCCATTCCCACCATCGCCGAGCGCCTGCAAGGCAACACCTACCCCGGCCGCGGCATCGTCATCGGCCGCACCGCCGACGGCAGGAACGCCGTCGCCGCCTACTTCATCATGGGCCGCTCCGCCAACTCCCGCAACCGCGTCTTCATCGAGCGGGGCGGGGAGGTCTTCACCGAGCCCTTCGACGCCTCCAAGGTCGAGGACCCCTCCCTCATCATCTACGCCGCCGTGCGACATTACGAAAATAAGCTGGTCGTCACCAACGGCGACCAGACCGATACCGTCGTCGAGGGTCTGAAGGCCGGCCGGTCCTTTGCGGACGCCCTCACCGCCCGCGAGTTCGAGCCGGACGCCCCCAACTTCACCCCCCGCATCAGCGGAATGCTCACCTTCGGCAAGGGCGACTTCACCTACGACATGAGCATCCTCAAATCCATTGATGAGAGCGGCTCCGCCTGCGCCCGCTACGCCTTTTCCTATCCCTCCAAGCCCGGGCTCGGCCACTTCCTCCACACCTACGTTTGCGACGGCAACCCCATCCCCACCTTCCAGGGCGAGCCCGAGCGGGTCGCCATCGGCAGCGATATCGACGCCGTGACCGAGGAGATCTGGAACGCGCTGGACGAGAACAACCGCATCTCTCTCTTCGTCCGCTTCACCGATCTTGCCACCGGCAGGACGACCGACCGCCTGGTCAACAAGAATCAGTAAGGAGGCCATTCCCATGAAAGAATTTGAACTCAAGTACGGCTGCAACCCCAACCAGAAGCCCGCCAAAATCTATATGCACGACGGCTCCGATCTCCCGATTGAGATCCTTTCCGGCCGTCCCGGCTACATCAACTTCCTGGACGCCTTCAATTCCTGGCAGCTCGTCAAGGAGCTGAAGGCCGCCCTCGGCCTGCCCGCCGTCACCTCCTTCAAGCACGTCAGCCCCACCTCCGCCGCCGTGGGCATCCCCCTCTCCGATCGGCTCAAGCGTGCCTGCTTCGTCGACGACATCGAGGGGCTGGACGAGTCTCCGCTCGCCTGTGCCTACGCCCGCGCGCGCGGCACCGACCGGATGTGCTCCTTCGGCGACTGGGTGGCCCTCTCCGACGTGTGCGACGTCACCACCGCCAAAATGCTCAAGCGGGAGGTTTCCGACGGCGTCATCGCCCCCGGCTACGAGCCCGAGGCGCTGGCAATCCTGCGCACCAAGCGCAAGGGCAACTACAACATCGTGCGGATCGACCCCGACTACGTCCCCGATCCCCAGGAGCGTAAGCAGGTCTTCGGCATCACCTTCGAGCAGGGCCGCAACAACTTTGAGATCAACCGCGAACTGCTGAGCAACCTCGTCACCGCCAACAAGGACCTGCCTGATTCGGCCGCGCGCGACCTGATCGTGGCGCTCATCACCCTCAAATATACCCAGTCCAACTCCGTGTGCTACGCCGTCGACGGCCAGGCCATCGGCGTGGGCGCCGGCCAGCAGAGCCGCATCCACTGCACCCGTCTGGCGGGCAGCAAGGCGGACACCTGGTTCCTGCGCCAGGCGGACAAGGTGCTCGACCTGCCCTTCCGTGACGACCTCGGCCGCCCCGACCGCGACAACGTCATCGACGGCTACATCAATCAGAACGAGGAGGACGTCACCGCCGAGGGCAACTGGCAGAAGTACTTCACCTCCCGCCCCGCCCCCTTCACCCGTGAGGAGCAGGCCGCCTATCTGGCCACCAAGACGGGCGTCGCGCTCGGTTCGGACGCCTTCTTCCCCTTCTCGGACAACATTGAGCGCGCCTATCGCAGCGGCGTGCGCTACATTGCCGAGCCGGGCGGCTCCATCCGCGACGACCTCGTCATCGCGTGCGCGGACAAATACGATATGGTCATGGCCTTCACGGGCATGCGACTCTTCCATCACTAAGGAGACGTTATGAAGATCCTCGTCGTCGGCGGCGGCGGGCGTGAGCACGCCATCGTCAAAAAACTGAAAGAGAACCCTGCGGCGACCGACGTTTTCGTCTGGCCCGGCAACGGCGGCATCGCCCGTGACGCCACCTGCGTCCCCGGCTCCGCCACCGATATTGAAGGCATCGTCGCCTTCGCCGAGCGGCAGGGGATCGACTACGCCGTCGTCGCGCCCGACGATCCGCTCGTGCTCGGCTGCGTTGACGCGCTGGAGGCCGTCGGCGTGCCCTGCTTCGGCCCGCGCGCGAACGCCGCCCTCATCGAGGGGAGCAAGGCCTTCGCCAAGGAGCTGATGAAGAAGTACGGCATTCCCACCGCCGCCTTTGAGACCTTCGACGATCTTGACCGGGCTCTCGCCTATCTGGACACCGCCCCCATCCCCACCGTCGTCAAGGCGGACGGTCTCGCGCTGGGCAAGGGCGTCGTCATCGCCTTCACCCGCGAGGAGGCCAAACAGGCCGTGATCTCCATGATGCGGGACAAGCGCTTCGGCAGGAGCGGGGAGCGGGTCGTTATCGAGGAATACCTCACCGGCCCCGAGGTCTCCGTCCTCTCCTTTACCGACGGCGAGACCCTCGTGCCCATGGTCTCCTCCATGGATCACAAGCGCGCGGGCGACGGCGACACCGGCCCCAACACCGGCGGCATGGGCACCGTCGCGCCCAACCCCTACTACACCCCCGCTGTGGCGGAGGAGTGCATGCGCACCATCTTCCTGCCCACCATCCGCGCCATGAAGGCGGAGGGCCGCCCTTTCAAGGGCTGCCTCTATTTCGGGCTCATGCTTACCCCCGACGGCCCCCGGGTCATCGAGTACAACTGCCGCTTCGGCGACCCCGAGACCCAGGTCGTCCTGCCCCTGCTGGAGAGTGACCTGCTGACTGTCATGCAGGCCGTGACCAACGGCACCCTCGCCGATTGCGAGGTGCGCTTTTCCGACCGTCACGCCGCCTGCGTGGTCATGGCCTCCAAGGGCTACCCCGTATCCTATGAGAAGGGCTTTGAGATCACCCTGCCCGACGATCTCGCCGACCATGTTGTCGTCGCCGGCGCCGCCCTCAAGGACGGCCGGCTCGTCACCTCGGGCGGGCGCGTGCTGGGCGTGACCGCCACCGGCGACACGCTGAAGGAAGCCCTTGCCACCGCCTACGACCGCGTGCGGCGCGTCACCTTCGCCAACGCCTACTACCGCCGTGACATCGGCGAGAAAGCCATGAAAGCAGGGAAGTGATCGGTATGGTATACCGTGTTTTCGTCGAAAAGAAGCCCGACCAGGCCTATCAGGCCCGCGCCCTCCTGGAGGACGTGCGTCAGGTGCTGGGCGTGACCTCGCTCGAGCGGGTGCGCGTCATCCAGCGTTACGACGCCGAGAATCTGACCGAGGAGCTCTTCCGCTACGCCGTGGGCGCCGTCTTTTCGGAGCCCCAGCTCGACCTCGTCAGCAGTGAGCCCGATCTGAGCGGCTGCCGCTGCTTTGCGGTCGAGTATCTCCCCGGCCAGTTCGATCAGCGGGCCGATTCCGCCGCCCAGTGTATCCAGATCCTCTCCTGCGGGGAGAGGCCGCTCGTGCGCTCGGCACAGATCTACGCCCTCTACGGCGACCTGACCGACGCGGAGTTTGAACAGATCAAATCCTACGTCATCAACCCCGTCGAGGCGCGCGAGGCCTCCTTCGACAAGCCCGACACCCTCGCCGAAGATTTCACCGTTCC
>CAMHOI010000040.1 GCA_946186725.1 uncultured Clostridia bacterium | reverse complement strand
GGCGGTGGACGGGCTTGAGCCCGTCGCGCACGTCGGGGAGGGCGCGCCCCACCAGCACCGACATGGAGTACTGCAGCATACTGCCGCGTACTTCGTCGGTGATCTCCACGGGTTGGATGTTGGTGTCTTCGCTGGCGGGCCAGAAGACGTTTTCCTGCTTGGCCATGGGTACTTCCTCCCTTCCTTAAATGTCCAGATCGGTCGCAAAGACCGCGTTTTCTTCGATAAAGCGGCGGCGGGGCTCCACTTCCTCGCCCATGAGCATGGTGAAGGTGGCGTCGGCGGCCTCGGCGTCCGCCATCTCCACGCGCAGCATGGTGCGCCGCTCGGGGTCGAGGGTGGTCTCCCACAGCTGGTCGGGATCCATCTCGCCCAGACCCTTGTACCGCTGCACGTCGGCCGAGCCGCCCAGCCGCTCGATGGTGACGGCCTTCTCCTCGTCGGTGAAGACGTCGAAGTGCTGCTTGCCCTTGGAGATGCGGTAGAGGGGCGGCTGCGCCAGGTAGACGTGCCCCGTTTCGATCAGCGCGGGCATATAGCGGAAGAAGAAGGTCAGCAGCAGGGTGCGGATGTGGGAGCCGTCGACGTCGGCATCCGCCATGATGATGATCTTGTCGTAGCGGAGCTTCTCGATGTCGAAGTTTTCTCCGATGCCGGTGCCCAGCGCCAGAATGACGGGGGAGAGCTTGTCGTTGCCGTAGACCTTGTCCACCCGCGCCTTCTCAACGTTGAGCATCTTGCCCCACAGGGGCAGGATGGCCTGGTAGGTGGAGTTGCGGCCCTCCACGGCCGAGCCGCCGGCCGAATCGCCCTCCACGATGAAGATCTCGGTCTTGGTCGGGTCGTTGGAGATGCAGTCGGTGAGCTTCTCGGGCATCCGGGCGCGCATGGAGCCGTTCTGCTTCTTGCGCTCCAGCTCGCGGGCCTTCTGGGCGGCCTCGCGGGCGTTGGAGGCGGCGATGGTCTTGCTCAGCACGACGTTGGCGGTGGCGGGGTTGTTCTCCAGATAGTCCATCAGCTGGGTGGAGATCATCCGGCGCACCAGCTTGCCCATGGAGGTGTTGCCGAGCTTGGCCTTGGTCTGGGACTCGAACTGGGCATCCTTGAGCTTGACGCTGACCACGGCGATCAGCCCCTCGAGGATGTCGTCCGATTTCAGACGGTCGCTTCCCTCCTTGAGCTTCTTGAACTTGAAGCCGTAGTCGTTGATGACGGAGGTGATGGTCTGCCGGAAGGCGGACTCGTGGGTGCCGCCGTCGACGGTGTGCATATTGTTGGCGAAGGAGATGATCTCGGTGTCGTAGCCGTCGTTGAACTGCAGGGCGATCTCGGCGGCGGCGTCCTCGGTGGCGGTGGACATATAAATGACGTCGCTGTGAAGCGGCTGGTGCTTCTTCTTGCTCAGCAAATACTCGCAGTAGCTCTTGATCCCGCCCTCGTAGTGGAAGGTGGCCTGCCGCCCGTCGGGGACGCGTTTGTCGGTCAGGGTGACGCGGATGCCTGCGTTGAGGAAGGACTGCTCCTGCAGCCGCTTGGCGAGGATGTCGAAATCATACTCGGTCGTGTCGGTGAAGAGGGTGGGGTCGGGCTTGAAGGTGACGGTGGTGCCCGTTTGGGTCGTGTCGCCCGTCTGCTTGAGGGGGCGGGCGGTCTTGCCCCGCTCGAACCGCTCGGTGTAGACGTGCTCGCCGTCGCGCACCTCGACCTCCAAATACTCGCTCAGCGCGTTGACGACCGAGGCGCCCACGCCGTGCAGGCCGCCGGCGACCTTGTAGCCGCCGTCGCCGAACTTGCCGCCGGCGTGCAGGATGGTGAAGACCACCTCCACGGCGGGGATGCCCATCTTGGGATGGATGCCGACGGGGATGCCGCGGCCGTTGTCCGCCACGCGGATGACGTTGCCGGGGAGGATGTCGACCTCGATGTGGTCGCAGAAGCCGGCCAGCGCCTCGTCGATGGAGTTGTCCACGATCTCGTACACGAGATGGTGGAGGCCCCTCTCGCCCGTGGAGCCGATGTACATGCCCGGCCGCTTGCGCACGGCCTCCAGCCCCTCAAGGACCTGGATCTGACTCTCATCGTACTTTTCTGTGACGGTGGCGTTGAGGATGTTTACACTCTTTTCCTGTTCCAAAACGATTCTCCTTCTTCTGCCGCAGCGTCTGCGGCGCCGTTGCTATGTTGACCGGGTTCAACCCGAAATGAAACCCTGCTCCGCCCTCCGCAGCAGGGTGGCGGAAGACAACTGGGACAAATACAGCCGCTGACCGCTCCCGCGGGCGGGGTCGCGCACCAGCACGAAGCTCTTGGGCAGCTCGTCGGTGACGTTGACCACGTCCCCCGCCTTCTCTGCGCGGGCCAGGTACTCGCGCGTGATCTTGGACACGGTGGTGTTGTCCAGGTCGAAGATGCCGATGATGCGGTCGGTCGCCACGACGGTATCGTGGCCGAGGTGGATGTACACGCCTATCCTTCCTTCGTCAGCACGCCGCCCTCCATGCGGAAGACCGCGCCGGTGTTCATGCGGCGCACGACCGCCGCGTCACAGCCGGTCAGGAAAACCTGCCAGCCGCGGATGTGGCGCAAAAGATAGTCCTGTCGCTTCTCGTCCAGCTCGCTCATGACGTCGTCGAGCAGGGCGACGGGCTGTTCCCCCGCCACGTCCCGCAGGACGGCCGCTTCTGCCAGCTTGAGGGCCAGCACCACGCTGCGCTGCTGCCCCTGAGAGGCAAACTGTCGGGCATCCATGCCCGCGACGGTAAGGGCTACGTCGTCCCGATGGGGTCCCACACCGGTGGCGCCCGAAGCGAGGTCCTCCTTGCGGGCCAGCTTGAGGGCAGTCATCAGCGCCTCCTCCCGGCTGCCGTCGGGCAGACCGTCATAGGCGACGCCGATCTCCTCCCGCCCCCCGGCGATGCCGGCGTAGATCTCCTCCGCGTAGGGGCGCAGGCGGGCCAGATAGCGCAGGCGGTAGTCGACCAGGCGGGCGCCCTTGTGAGCGATCTCGCGGTCGTAGACCTCCAGCATATCCAGCAGTTGTGTATGAAATCGGGCGTCCTTGAGGAGCGCGTTGCGCTGGGCGACCGCCCTCAGATACGCCTGATACAGAGAGGTATACTTGGGCCAAAGCTGGCCGATGGCGCCATCCAAAAATCGGCGGCGCTCCTCCGGTCCGTCCTTGACCAGGGTCAGATGAGAGGGGGAAAAGACGATGGCGCGAAAGTGGCCGGCCAGCTGGTTGCCCGAGCGGAGCTTGACCCCGTTGAGGACGGCCTGCCGCCCCTTTTGGATGAGGAGAGCCGCGTTCTGCTGCCGTCCCTCGGCAACAAAATCCAGCTCCAGCCGGGCTCGCTCCTGCCCCGCGGTGACCAGACTGGTCTCCCTGGCGCCGCGAAAGCTGCGGCTGCCGGTGAAAAGCCAGATCGCCTCCAGCAGATTGGTCTTTCCCTGGGCGTTGTCGCCGTAAATGACGTTGATCCCCTCTTGGGCGATCATCTCTCCGGCGCGAAGATTTCGGAAGCCCTCAAAGCCGATCCTCTCGACCCTCACGTCTTCCCCTCCTCGCAGACAAGGTAGTCCGTCCCGTCAAAGGTCACGCGGTCGCCGGGGCGGAGCTTGCGCCCGCGCACACGGCAAACCTCCGCGTTGACGAGGACGAATCCGTCAGCGATGACCCGCTTGGCCATACCGCCGGTGTCCATGGCGCCCGACCACTTCAGAAAGGCGTCCAGGGGAATGAAGGGGGTGCGGATGGCGACGTTCTTCTCTTTCACGCTATTTGATCCGCACGGGCAGGACGATGAAAAGAAAACTCTCGCCCTGCGTGGGGCGGATGATAATGGGCGACAGCGGGCCGCTCATGGAGATCTCCACCTCGTCGGTTTCGGCGGCGCGAAGCGCCTCCAGCAGAAAACGGCTGTTGCAGCCGATGTTGATGTTCTCGCCCTCGAGCTTGACAGGCAGCTCGTCCTGCGCGTTGCCGCGCTCGGTGGTGCAGGCGGCCTTGAACAGCCCCTCCTCAAAGCGGCAGGTGACGGGGGTACGCAGCCGCTCGACGATCACCTGGGAGATCCGTTCGATCACGTCGATCATATCGGCGGTGTTGGCCACGACTTTGGTGCCGGTCGTAGGGGGGATGGTGCGCTTATAATTGATGAATTCTCCCTCCAGCAGGCGGGAGACGACGGAATAGCCGTTGACGGAAAACACGATCTGCCGCGGCGAGACGCTCATCAGAACGTTTTCGTCCTCTTTCATGAGTTTCACGACCTCGGCAAAGGTCTTGCCCGGCACGACGAAGGTCATCTCCTGCGCCGTATCGATCTTTTCACACCGCACGGCCAGACGGGCGCCGTCCACAGCGATCATGCGGATCTCACCGTCCGAGACCTCGACCTTGATCCCGGCCAGCACGGGACGAGAGCCGTTGGGATCGCCGGTCGCGTAAATGGTCTGCCTCACCATGGAATCGAGCAGAGGAGCGGGCAGGGAGATGGGTTGGCCGTTTTGCACGTCGGGCAGCTCGGGAAACTCATCTCCGTTGATGCCGACCAGAGAAAAGAGAGATTTGCCGGACGTGATCTGGCAAAGATGCCGCTCGTTGACGTTGACGTTCACACGGTCCTCTGGCAGGCGGCGGACGATGTCACAGAAAAGGCGAGCATCCAGCACCACCTTGCCCGGCTGCTCCACATTGGCGTCGATCGAGGTGGTGATCCCCATTTCCAGGTCGTAACCGGAAAGGGTCACTTTGCCCTGTCCTGCAACCAGAAGAATCCCCATCAGCGCGGGATAGGTCGACTTGGCGGGCACAACGCGGGACACGTGATTGGCGGCCTCGGAGAGCGCCGCACGGGAACAGGTGAAAATCATAAAAATCCGCCTTTCTCTCTATAAAATCAATCATAAAGATAGTAATAACAGTAGGGGCTGTGAAAGTGTGGAAAAAGGGAAAAATACGCCCGGTTTTTCACGCAAACGGGAGCATCCCGTTTTGGGAAACGCGGTGGAAGGAGAAGGAAAAATTGTGGAAAATGCGTCCTCTTTCCCACCCTCCTTGGAAACGTGTGAAAGGAATGTGAAAGAAGGAGTGGAAGATCAGCGGGACTGCAGATTCTTGATAATATCGTCCACCATTTCCTTCTCCCGCGGTACTCGCTTGAGGAGAGCTTCGGCCTTGGTGACGGCGTAATGGACGGTGGAGTGGTCACGGTCAAAGTACTCGCCGATTTTTTTCATGGGCATTTGGGTGATCTCTCGAATGACATACATGGAGATTTGCCGGGCCTTGGAGGCACGGGCGTTCTGCACCTTGGAGGTGATCTCCTCGGGGGTGGTCTGATAGGTGCGGGCGACCTCTTCCAGGATCTTTTCAACCGTGATGGGCTCGGGCTGATAGTCGTTGCGGATGTCGCGGATGACGTTGTTGACCACAGCGCGGTTAATCTCGGTCGAGTCGAAGACGGAAATGGCATGCAGCTTCTTGACCACGCCCTCCAGTTGGCGGACGTTCTGCTTGATCTGGTCGGCGATATAATAGATCGTATCGTCGTCCAGTTTGACGCCCAACAGCTTTGCGTTGCGGCGGATAATGCCCACGCGGGTCTCAAAATCGGGGGGCTGGATGTCCACGGGGAGTCCTTGGGTCAAGCGGGACTGGATGCGTTCCTCCAGGGTTTTGACGTCGCGGATGGGGCGGTCACAGGTGACGATGATCTGCTTGTTGTCCTGATAAAGAGCGTTGAAGGTATTAAAGAACTCCTCTTGTACGGCTTCCTTGCCGGCAATGAAATGGATGTCGTCCAGCAGGAGCAGATCGACGGAGCGCAGCTTGTCCCGCAGTTCCGGCATCCGGCTCTCATGAATGGAGGTGATGACCTCGTTGGTAAACTCTTCGGTGCGCATATAGAGGAGCTTGAGTTCGGGATGCTTGGCGCGGATGGCGTTCAGAATGGCCAGCGCAAGGTGGGTCTTTCCCACGCCGGAATTGCCGTAAATGACCAGAGGGTTGTATTTGATGACGGGGAAGTTCTCCGCCACCGCCATGGAGGCGGCATAGGCGAAGTGATTGCTTTCCCCCATGACGTAGTTTTGGAAGGTGTAGGTGGACAGAATGTCCTCCACCACGGGGGCGGACTCACTCTCCATCTCGTCGGCGCAGAGAATGGTGAGCTTGACGGGGAACCCCACCTTGTCCAGGAAGGCCTCGTCGATGAAGGGGAGATAATTCTGCTCAATGACGTTCTTATGCATGCGGGAGGGCGCGGTCACGGTGAAGACCGCCCCGTCGAAGGAAACGGGGATCAGCGTCGAGAACCAGACCGAATACGCGACGTTGGACATCTTCTCCTTGCAACCGGCCGAAACGGCCTCCCAAAGGTCTTTGTGATCCTGCACGAGATTTGACACTCCTTTTTCCGAAAGGGCGTGAAAATAAGGGATGGTTTCCCTTCTCGGACGCCCGATGTAACAGCGCATAAAATACCTCCTTAATCATACCACAAAAGGGTGTTGATTTCAAGAAAAAAGGGCCGGTTTTTCCAAGGTTTTTTCATATTTGTTGAAAGTTTGGGAGAGGGGGTGTTTTTTCTCTTTCCCTCTTTACAAAGGAAAAAAAAGAGGGTATAATACCCCCGTAAACAGAGTAGGTTGACGCACGTAAAGTGCCGCGCGGACGGGGAGTTGCCGCGCGGACGAAGGAGCTGAGCTCCGCGGTGTGCCGGCCGCATCCCGCTGTTGAACGACCGGAGACGCGCTCCCTTTGTTTGACGACGGAAGGGAGTGTGTTTTTTTATGGATCTGAGAAGAAAACTGGACGGGCTTCGTCCTTGGCCGCGGCGGCTGGTGGTCATGGCCCTGACGGCTATGCTGACGGCGCTCTATTTCGTCTGCGACCGGCTGCTGGTCATTTATCCTGTCCCCTCTGTAAAGGTGACCTTCGCCTTTCTGGCGATCCTGGCGGCGGCGGTCTGGCTGGGCCCGGTGAGCGCCGCGCTGGTCGGGGGGCTGGGCGATCTGCTCGGCTCTCTTCTGATGCCCGCGGGGACGCCTATGCCCTTGCTGACGGTCTCCGCCGTGCTGGAGGGGCTGATCCTCGGGTGTCTGCTTTTTGAGAGGCCGGGCGTGCATCGCCGCACCTCACACCGCTGGCTTCGCCTCGTCGGGGGCACGGTAGGCGTGGCGATCCTGCTTCACCTGCTGCTCAACACCTTCGCCCTCGCGCTGCTCTTTTCCCCCGGCGCGACGCTCCCCTACATGGCTGCCGCCCTCCCCCTGCGCGCCGCCAAGGAGGCCGTTCTGCTGGCGGTGGAGATCCCCGTGGGCGCCGCCCTGATGGCCTCTCATAAATAGAGGCAGAAACGGGCAACGTTGCGGCAACGTGCGCAACGCGGGAAAGAAAAAATAAAAAAAGCCCCGATTCCTGCGAATCGGGGCTTTGCTGTGTGTGGAGATCAGTTGACGATGGTCTTCTCGGTCTCGCTGTCGAAGAGGTGGATGTACTCGGTCTTGAAGGCGAT
>CAMHOI010000039.1 GCA_946186725.1 uncultured Clostridia bacterium | reverse complement strand
AAGTCCACGCTCTTCCGCGCCCTGAGCCGCTTCGGCGAGGATGGCAAGGCCGCGCGGCAAAAGAAAGTTGCGGGCGTAACCGTCAGAGACGTTGACCATTTCGCCCTTTTTACCCTGTCCTTTGACGTCGGCGGTGAGAATAAGTTTCATAGCTTTGTCCTCCTGTGGTGGGGTTAATCGTTTTCCTTGCGATAGGCCTGGATGGCGTCGGAAAGGCGGGCCAGCGCCTCCTCGGCGGAGACGTTCTCCAGCTGCGCGGCCGCCATGGTCAGATGGCCGCCGCCGCCCAGCTTCTCCATAATGAGCTGGACGTTGACCTGCCCGAGGGAGCGGGCGGAAATGTTGATGACGCCGTCCTCGCAGAAAGCTACGAAGGAAGCGTCGACGTTTTCGATGCCGAGCATCTCGTCGGCGGCCTGTGCGGCGGCGATGCGGATCTCGGGGTGCTCCTCGCTCGCCACGGCGACGGCGCAGTGGTCGTAGACGTGGGCGGAGGAAACGATAGCGGCGCGCAGTTTATAGACTTCGATGGAGTTCTGGAAGAAGCCCTTCACGGTGACGGGGTTGGCGCCGCAGCCGCGCAGGTAGGCGGAGGATTCAAAGGTGCGCACGCCCGTGTGCAGCACAAAATTGCGGGTGTCCAGCATAATGCCGGAAAGCAGGGCCTCCGCCTCGACACGCCCGATACGGGAGGTCATGTACTGGAGCAGCTCGCTGACCATCTCGCAGGCGCTGGAGGCGTAGGGCTCATGATAAAAAATGACGGCGTCGGCAATATAATCGACGGTCTTGCGGTGGTGGTCGATGACCACCACGGTGGGCGCCGCTTCCAGCACCTCCGGGCTGTCCACGAAGCCCGGGCGGTGGGTGTCCGCCACGATCAGCAGGGTGCGGCGGGTCATAGACTCCAGGGCTTCCCTGGGGGTGATAAGAAGGGCCTCGCCGGGGCAATTCTCCACCACGTAATCCACAAGTCCGCGGCACAGGCACTTCTCACGGTCGAGGACGATGCGGCAGGGCTTGCCCGCCTCGGTGACGGCACGCCAGAAACCGAAACAGGCGCCGAAGGCGTCCAGATCGGCGAAGCGGTGGCCCATAAGCAGAACGTTGTCGGAGGAATCGATCAGCTCGCGCAGGGCGGAGGCGACCATACGGGTGCGAACCTTGGACCGTTTGGAAACGGTAGAGGCGGTACCGCCGTAAAACTCAAACTCCTTGGGGTTGCGCACGGCGGCCTGATCGCCGCCGCGGCCGAGCGCCATATCCAGCGCCTGGCGGGCAAGCTCCTCGCAGGCGGCGAGGTTGGCGCCCCCGCGTCCTACGCCGATGGAAAGGGTGGCGCTGCCGCGGTCGCCGAAATCAATGTCCTTGACCTTGCGGAGAATATCAAAACGGGTGTCGGTCATGTAAGTCAGGCCCGTTTCGTCGGTGACGAGGATGAAACGATCGTGGTTGAGGCGGCGGCAGACGGCGTTGAGCTCGACGGCCCAGTTCTCGATCCGCTTTTCGATGGCGCCGGTGATCTGGGCTTTTTCGCTGTCGCGGGAATCGCGCTGAAGATCGTCGATGTTGTCTACGGTTATGTAGGCCACGACGGGTCGGCCGGCGGCGTAACGGGCGCGCGTCTCGGTCAGATCGGTCTGATCGACGAAATAGCAGAGAATGCGTCCCTCCTGCCGGCAGGCGTAAAGCGTATAGGGACGGGAGGCGTACTCGACGGGGATGCCGTCGATAAAAGCGGCCTCCAGCGCCTCACGCCGCACGAGAAAATCCACTTCCCTGCCGATGCAATCGTCGCCCGCGACGATCTGCTTGAGAAAGGCGGCGTTGTACCAGACGATCTCCCCTTCCTCGACCGCCATGACCGGCAGGCCGAGACGCGTCAGCGCGCCCGCCGCATCCCCCATTTGCCGGGCGATGTCGTCCAGAAGGAGGCGGCTCCGTTTGGCAGAGGAGATGGCAAACAGCGCGGTGAAAAGCGCCAGCACCGCCGTCACACCCAATTCGATCAGACAGACGATGGGGTGGCCGAGCACGCCGATCACGACGGCCTGCGCCGCGACGACAGCCAGCATCAGAAAGGGAAACATGTCCCCGATACGGATCTTTCGTTTCATGCTTACGCCTCCGAAAGGAGAGATGAAGTCAGATTTCCATGATGATGGGCAGGATCATGGGCGTGCGGCGGGTCGCGTCGAAGAGGAAGCGGGAGAGTTCATCCCTCAGACCGGTCTTGATGGACGCCCAGTCCTTGCCCGAGCGGGCGTCAAGCACCCGGCAGGCGACGGCGCGGATGTCGTCCAGCAGGGGCTCGGCCTCCCGCACGTAGACAAAGCCGCGGGTGACGATCTCGGGCCCGGAGACCACCTCGCCCGTGGAGGAGTCGATGGTCATGACCACGGCGATCAGGCCGTCCTCGGCCAAATGCTTGCGGTCGCGCAGGACGATGCTGCCCACGTCGCCCACGCCCAGGCCGTCCACCAGCACACGGCCCGCCTGCACCGAGGCGGCACACTTCATGCTGTCAGAGGTAAACTCGACCACGTCACCCAGGCGGGCGATCATGACGTTGCGGCGGTCCATGCCGACCGCCTGCGCGTTGCGGGCGTTGGCGAAGAGATGGCGGTACTCCCCGTGCAGGGGCATAAAGAAGCGGGGCTTGGTCAGGTTCATGATGAGCTTGAGCTCCTCGGCGCAGGCGTGGCCGGAAACGTGCACGTCGTACATTTTCTCGAACACGACCTCGGCACCGAGCTTGAGCAGCTCGTTGATGACGCGGGAGACCAGCTTCTCATTGCCGGGGATGGGATTGGCGGAGATGATGATGACGTCCTGCGACGTGACCGACACCTTGCGATGGTCGGAGAAAGCCATGCGGTGGAGCGCCGACATGGGCTCGCCCTGGGAGCCGGTGGTGATGATGACCGTCTGCTCGGGGGCGTAGCGGCGGATGACGTCGATGTCGATGAGGAGCCCCTCGGGAATGCGGAGGTAGCCCAGCTCCGCCGCCACCGAGACGGCGTTGATCATGCTCCGGCCGGAGACGGCGACCTTGCGCTTATACTGGGCGGCCTGGTCGATGATCTGCTGGATGCGGTGGATGTTGGAGGAGAAGGTGGCCACGATGATCCGCTTATCCTGCGAGCGGGCAAAGATCTGGGAAAAGGTCCCCCCTACCAGCCGCTCGGTGGGCGTGAAGCCCGGGCGCTCGGCATTGGTGGAATCGGATAAGAGGGCGGTGACCCCTTCCTCGCCCAGCGCGGCAAAGCGCGCCAGGTCGATGACCTTGCCGTCGATCGGCGTCATGTCGATCTTGAAGTCGCCGGTATGGACGAAAAGCCCGGCGGGGCAGCGGATGGCCATGGCGACCGAGTCGGGGATGGAGTGATTGACGTGGATAAATTCCACAGAGAAACACCCCGCCTTGATGACGTCGCCGGGGCGGCGGACATTCAGCTTGACATTGCGCAGGGAATGCTCCTTGAGCTTGCCCTCGATCAGGCCGAGGGTGAGGGGGGTGCCGTAGATGGGCAGGCCGGGCAGCTCCTTGAGCAGGTAGGGAATGGCGCCGATGTGATCCTCATGCCCGTGGGTGACGAAGAGACCGCGCACGCGGTCGCGGTTCTTGAGGATATAGGTGAAGTCGGGGATGACGATGTCGATGCCGGGCATCTCCTCATCGGGGAAGGTCATGCCGCAGTCGACCAGAATGATGTCTCCGCCGCACTCGTAGACGGTGAGATTCTTGCCGATCTCCTCCAGGCCGCCCAGCGGGATGACCTTGAGCACGGCGCCGCTCTTCCTGCTCCGACGGGCGGGCTGCTTGGGTGCGGGCTGCTTGGGTGCAGGCGCCTTGGGGGTTTGCTTTTTCTGCCTGGGGGCGCTCCCCTTTTTGGGCGAGGGGGCGGAAAGCAGGGCGTCGATGGGCTCGACGCGCTTGGGCTTGCGGGACTCGCCGCCGGCGGAGGACGCGCGCGGCATCCGCTTGCCCTCGGCGGCGAGCGCCTCGGGCGAGGGGGCCGCGGGGCGATTCTTGTTCTGTTTTGCCATAGTGGAAAAGACTCCGTTTCCGGGCGGCGTTCCGGCCGCCCACGATGATTTTGGTGTGAAATGCAGGGGGATATGTACGTCTATATTTTTCCCTCTTTCCCGGCGGGAGGAGGGCCGATTCCGCAAATAGATGCTAATACTCCATAGTATTCCACTGTAAGAATACATTATAACGGAAATCAACCGTTTTGTCAAGCACGGGCAGGGGGTCTCCTCTCTTGTTTTCGGCAAAAGCGGAGCCGCTTATGCAGCGGATGTGAAATGGTGGTTGAATCCGGCACGTCCGGGTGGTAAAATGGGGGAAAAGAACGTAGGGGAGGTCGGATATGGTATCCAAGGCATACAGTCTGGGGCTCTTCGGGCTGGACGCCTTCACCGTGGAGGTGGAGGCGGACCTTGCGCAGGGACTCCCCTGCTTTGACGTGGTAGGGCTGCCGGACGCCTCGGTCAAAGAATCGCGCGACCGGGTGCGCGCCGCCCTCAAAAACTGCGGATTCCGCTTCCCCGTCAGCCGCATCACCCTCAATCTGGCCCCCGCCGACGTGCGCAAGGAGGGGCCGCTGTACGACCTGCCCATCCTCATCGCCCTGCTCTGCGTGACGGGCCAGTTGCCCCCTTGCGACGCACAGAGCGTCTTTGCGGGCGAATTGTCGCTGTCGGGCGAAGTGAGGCCGGTCAACGGCATCCTGGCCATGGCCATCCACGCCAAGCAGGCGGGCTTTTCCCGTTTCTTCCTCCCTGCCGCCAACGCCGCCGAGGCCTCCGTCGTGGAGGGGCTGGACATTCTGCCCGTCAGCTCGGTGGATGAGCTGGTCGGTCACCTGACGGGCAAGCGGACGATCCGTCCCGTTCACCCCGGCCAGTTCCCCTTCCGGCAGGAGGAGCCGCTACTCGATCTCTGCGACGTCAAGGGGCAGCGGCTGCCCAAAAAAGCCCTCGAGGTGGCTGCCGCGGGCGGGCACAACGTTCTGCTGATCGGGCCGCCCGGATCGGGCAAGTCCATGCTCGCCAAGCGGGTGCCGGGCATCCTGCCCGATATGACCTTTGAGGAGGAGATCGAGACCACCAAGATCCACTCGGTGGCCGGGATCCTGCCGGAGGGCGTCCCTCTCATCACCAAGCGGCCCTTCCGGGCGCCCCACCACACCATCTCGGCGGCCGGGCTCTCGGGCGGCGGCACGGTGCCCAAGCCGGGTGAGATCTCCCTGGCGCACAACGGGGTGCTCTTCCTGGACGAGCTGCCGGAGTTCTCCCGCCACACGCTGGAGGTGCTTCGGCAGCCCCTGGAGGACGGCAAGGTCAACATCACCCGCGTCGCGGGATCGCTGTCCTACGACTGTTCGTTCATGCTCATTGCGGCCATGAACCCCTGCCCCTGCGGCTATTTCGGTCATCCCACCCGCAAATGCACCTGCTCCCCGACGGCCGTGGCCAACTACCTCAACCGCATTTCGGGCCCGATGTTGGACCGGCTGGATCTGCACGTCGAAGTACCGCCCGTTGATTTCAACGCCCTCGCGGACGAAAAGGGTACCGAAACCTCGGCACAGGTCAGGGAGCGGGTCAACGCCGCGCGCGCCATCCAGCGGAAGCGGTTCGCGGGGACGGAGATCCCCTGCAACGCCCGCATGACTTCGGCCATGATCCGCGAGTACTGCCCCGTCACAGACGCGGCCAAAGCGGCGCTGAAGAAGGCCTTTGAGTCCCTGGATATGTCGGCGCGCGCCTACGACCGCGTGCTCAAGGTAGCGCGCACCGTGGCCGACCTCGCGGGAGTAGAGGTCATCGACGTCGCGCACGTCATGCAGGCCGTACAGCTTCGGTCGCTGGACCGCAAGTACTGGAGCTGAAGAAAAAAGGAAAGCCCCGACCGTCGTCGGGGCTTTCCTTTTTGTATCACACAATTTTATGTAAACCTATTCCTCAAAATCGAGGCAGAAGCGTTCGGCGGTGAAAGGGCGCACCCGCCCGTCGGCGACGGCGACGTGGGCCGGATGGACGGCGTAGCCCGCCAAAGCGGCGGCGTCGGTGAGGGTGGAATCCAGCATCAGATCGGCGTTGGAGGAGGGCAGGCCCTCGGTGACCACCCGCAGGGAGAGCAGACCGGGCACCACACCGACCAGCCCCTCCAGTCCCTCCTTGATGGACGCCTTGACGGCGGCGGGATCGGGCAGATCCTCCTTCAGCTTCCAGAGAATGACGTGACGAACCATGATCGGCCTCCTATCGAGTTTCTGTTTTATGTAAACCTGTCGACGAGGTGACCCGGCCCTCCCGGATGAGGCGGTAGCGGCCGCTTTTCAGGACGGCGGCGAGGGCGGCGGGATCACGCAGGCGCTCCTCAACGGCGATGCCGGCACGGCCGAACTGCTCGGTGCGGTGGACGTCGCCGCCCGAGGTGCCGGGCAGACCGTTCTCCTCGGCAAAGGCGAGGGCGAGCTCGTTGCGGCTGTCGCCGTGGGCATTGTAGACCTCGACGCCGTCGAGCAGGGCGGGGTCGGGCGTCCAATCGGGGTCGGGGATGTATGAGGCGATGCGGAAGGGGTGGGCGTGGACGACCACCCCACCCTTTTGGCGCACGTAGGCGCTCAAGGAGGCGAGCCCCTTCTCCCGCAGGAAGGGTGCGGCGGCGACGTCCTCCGGCGTCAGGCCATAGAGGAGCACCTCCTTGCCGGGGGCGTAACCCTCCTCTAGCCCGAAGAGGACGTCGATCCCGGCCTCCCGGCCCAGGCGGGCGCCCATCCGCCAGTCAGCGGCGTAGGCCTCCACAAAGTCCTCCCAGGGCAGGGCGCGGTCGATCCCGGTGTTGCCGTGATAAAAGTGGTTGGTGACCACGAAGCCGGCGTAGCCCGCTCTCACGCAGGTCTCGACCGCTTCGGCCATGGTCTGCACCCCGCAGGCGCTGCAGGGCGCGGTGTGCAGATGCATCTCGTAGCGAAACATGGCTTACTCCAGTTCAAAGGCGCCGGTGTAGAGCTGATAGTAGGTGCCCTTCTGCGCGATGAGCTGCTCGTGACTCCCCCGCTCGATGATGCGGCCGTGGTCCAGCACGAGGATGACGTCGGCATTCTTGACGGTGGAGAGGCGGTGAGCGATGACGAAGACGGTGCGGCCCTCCATGAGCTTATCCATGCCCCGCTGAACGATGGCCTCGGTGCGGGTGTCGATGGAGGAGGTCGCCTCGTCGAGGATCATGACGGGCGGATCGGCCACGGCCGCGCGGGCGATGGCGATGAGCTGGCGCTGACCCTGGGAGAGGTTGGCGCCGTTGTTGGTCAGCTCGGTGTCGTAGCCCTCGGGCAGGCGGGAGATGAAGTCGTCGGCGCCGGCCAGTCTGGCGGCACGGCGGCAGTCCTCATCGCTCGCGTCGAGGTTGCCGTAGCGGATGTTCTCCATGACGGTGCCGGTGAAGAGGTTGGTGTCCTGCAAAACGATGCCCAGAGAGCGGCGCAGGTCGGCCTTCTTGATCTTGTTGACATTGATGCCGTCGTAGCGGATCTTGCCGTCGGCGATGTCGTAGAAGCGGTTGATGA